>JAFZLE010000041.1 GCA_017551645.1 Clostridia bacterium
GATAAGGCGGAAAGCATAAAGGGAGTTTATATATCCAACGCGGGCCAGCTGGCACTTGAGTGGCCGAGGGAAAGGCGTTTCGACTTCTCCATGAACATAGCGAACAACGCCGCCCTGGACTATCTTGAGATCAAAGACGACATCTACACGCCTTCCGTAGAGCTGACTTGCCGGGAGATACGCCAGATGCGCGGCAGCAGGGAACTGATAGTATACGGCAGGGTGCCGCTGATGCACCTCAGGCACTGCCCCCTTAACGCCCTGCGCGGAGGCGGCCTGCACAGGGAATGCCGGGCGTGCGACGGCGCCAAAGCGGGAAAGCGGCTGAACGATCTGTACTATACGGACAGGACGCAGGCGCGCTTCCCGTTCAGGAGGCTGGCAAGCAATGAGGGCTGCGTGATAGACCTTTTGAACAGCGTGCCCATGAACCTGCTGGCAAGGACAGCCGAGCTCCCCGAAAGCCGCGTGTGGCGCCTGCTGCTGACTGACGAGGACGAAATGACCGCCGTCAGGCTGGTGAGGGCGTTCAAAAAAGCGGCTCTTGGCGAGGCGACCAAAGAAACGATCATAGATAAATATACCACGGGGCATTATTTCAGGATCACGGAGTGAGAGATGACCGAAAAATACCGGCTTAAGCTGGAATACGATAAAATACTGAATATGCTTAAGGACTGCGCGGTGTCCGACATGGGGAAGGCGCTTTGTCTGGAAATGCTTCCGGCAGACAGCATGAAGGACGTGGCGCGCCTTCAGCAGGAGACCGACGAGGCGCTGAACGTCATCGCCTACACGGGCGGAAACCCCATGACACCGTTTGACGACGTGAGCGAGTACCTTAAACTGGCGCAGGTGGGTTCCGTGCTCACCATGAAGGCGCTGCTTAAGGTGGCGGGGGCGCTCTCGGCCGCGCGGAGCATACGGCGCAGCCTTGTCACGGACAGGGAAGACACGCCGATACTCAGCGAAATGGCCTCCCGCATAGCCACCAACCGTCCGCTGGAGGAGGAGATAACCGCCGCGATCATCTCCGAGGATGAAATGAGCGACCACGCCTCCCCGGAACTGTACGACGTGCGCAGGCACATACGCCAGGTCAACGACAAGGTCAGGGAGAAACTGAACGGCTTTATCCACTCTTCTGCCATGCAGAAGTACCTTATGGACAGCATAGTCACCGTCAGAAACGGCAGGTACGTCATCCCCGTCAAGTCGGAATACCGCCAGCAGGTGCCCGGCCTGGTGCACGACCAGAGCGGTTCCGGCTCCACCGTGTTCATCGAGCCTATCAGCGTGGTGGAAGCGGGCAACGAGCTTAAAGAGCTGATGCTCAAGGAGCAGCGGGAGATCCAGCGCATACTCAGGGACTTTACCCTGCGCCTGGCTCCCGACGCGCCGCTCATAAAGAGCAGCCTGGACATAATGGCGTATCTGGACCGCGTGTTCGCCCGGGCGTTCCTGGCCAGGGTGATGAACGCGAACCCGCCCAAAATGAACGACAGGGGGATCATACGCCTTAAGGAGGCCCGCCATCCGCTGCTGGATCCGCTCAAGGTGGTGCCGCTGACCATCTGGCTGGGTGAGGACTTTACCACCCTTGTGATCACCGGTCCCAACACCGGCGGCAAGACGGTCACTCTCAAGACCGTGGGCCTCCTTACGCTCATGGCGCAGGCGGGCATGCATATCCCGGCAGCCTACGGCAGCGAAGTCGCCGTTTTCGACGAGGTGTTCGCGGATATCGGTGACGAGCAGTCCATAGAGCAGAGCCTGTCCACATTCTCCAGCCACATGACCAACATCGTGCAGATACTGGACAACGTGAGCGAAAAAAGCCTGGTGCTGTTTGATGAACTGGGCGCGGGCACGGACCCCACCGAGGGCGCTGCCCTGGCTATGAGCATACTGGAGACCCTGTTAAAGCGCCGTGTGCGCACATTGGCCACTACCCATTATTCGGAGCTCAAGGCCTTCGCGCTCAACACCATCGGGGTGGAAAACGCCTCGGTGGAATTCGACGTGGAGAGCTTAAGGCCCACTTATCGCCTTTCCATTGGCGTGCCGGGCAAGTCAAACGCGTTTGAGATATCCAGAAAGCTGGGGCTCGATCCGGCGATAATCTCCGATGCTTCCGAAAGGCTCAGCCGGGATCAGATCCGCTTTGAGGACGTTATCGCCAACGCGGAATACCACCGGGCGATCGCCGAGAAGGAACGCGTGCTGGCGGAAGAGGCGCACCGGGAGACGCTGCGCATACGGGCGGAAGCGAACAAAGAGCGCAGGCAGCTGGAATCCCAAAGGGAAGAAATGCTGAAAAAGAGCAAGGAAGACGCGAGAAAGCTGCTCAAAAAAGCCCAGAACGACGCGGAACAGATCATTTCGGAGCTAAAAAAGGCCCGGAACGCTTCCGGGATCAAGGAACACGAACTGCACGAGATGCGCAAGCGCCTGCAGGACGGCATAGACGAGATGGGCGAGACACTGTCTTCCGCCAAGGCGCAGGCGGGCGTCCGCCCGGAGAGCCTAAAGCCCGGGGACCGGGTATTCCTGGAAAAACTGGGCACGGACGCCACGGTGCTGACCGCGCCTGACGCTAAGGGCGACATGAATGTGCAGGCGGGTCCCATGAAGCTGAAAGCCAACATAAAGGAAGTGCTCCTGAGCACTGCAAAACCTGCCGAGAACGCGAAAAAGAGCCGTTACGAACCCAGAAAGCCCTCCGGCAGCAGCATACAGATCTCCCAGAGGCGGGGAGAGATGGAGCTTGATGTGAGGGGAATGACTGTGGAAGAAGCCCTGAACGAGATGGACCTGTTCATAGACGGGGCGAGGCTCAACAGCATCAAGAATTTCTCCATCATCCACGGAAAAGGCACGGGCGCGCTCAGAAGCGCCGTGCAGAGCGAACTTAAACGCATACCTGACGTAAAGGAATTCCGTCTGGGCCGCTACGGCGAGGGTGAAGACGGTGTGACTATAGTAACATTAAAGTGAAAGAGGTACCTGCAATGAAGAAACTGATGGCGCTAGCGCTTTTGATCGCGCTGCTGCTTCCGGTATTTGCCACCGAAACGGAAGAGACTGCCGCCGAGACCGTCGTGCCTTCCCAGCCGGCGCTCAGCCTGATCTACAACAATCCGCTGCCGGAGATATTTGAGAAAGTGTCTCCCTCCGTGGCGGTGCTCGCGCAGGTCAGCTACACCTGGGACAAGGCGACCGATTCCGTGAACAAGCAGGAGAAGGGTTCCGGCAGCGCGGTATACATAAAAGAAGGCGGCTATTTCCTCACCAACCACCATGTTATAGAGGACGCGGACGAGCTGGAGATTCGCTTGAGCGACGGCCGCGTGCTGGAAGCCGAAATCGTCGGTTCCGACGAAGCGGCGGACGTGGCGGTGGTAAAGGTCAACGAGGAACTTGAGCTCACGCCCGTTAAGATCGGCAAGTCTTCCGACCTCAAGGTGGGCGAGATAGTGCTGGTGATAGGCACGCCCATCAGCTGGGAAATGATGTACAACACCCTGACCACCGGCATCGTGTCCGGACTGGACAGGGATGAGGCGGACTACGAGGCCTCCCGCGCGATCGGGCTCATCCAGATCGACGCGGCGGTCAACCCGGGCAATTCCGGCGGCGCGCTTTTGAACCTTGAAGGCGAGATAGTGGGCATCCCCTTTATGAAGTACATGGGCTACTACTACAAGGACGCCAACAACGAGGACTTCGTGGTATACGAGGGCTTGGCCTTTGCGGTGCCCATGGACGTGGCTTGGCCTATAGCCGAAAGCATAATCGCCACCGGTTCCTACAAGCGTCCCCGCTTCGGCGTGACCGTGACCGACAACGAGGGCCCCGAAGAGCCACTAAAGAACTATCCGCCCGCCGGCCTGCTCATCGGCGAGGTCGAAAAAAACGGGTCCGGCTTCAAGGCGGGCTTAAGAAGCGGCGACGTGATCACCCACGTCAACGGCGTCAGGGTCAAGACCTTCAGGGAGTATACCAAGATAGTGGACAAACTGGCCGAGGGCGAGAGCTTCACCATAAGCGTGGTGCGCTACAAGGACAAGGACGGCAATGACCTTAAAAAGTTCGAAAAGCTTGAACTCACCGTTACCCTGGAAATGATAGACTGAGGAGACAGTTATGGCGCTATTGGAAGCAGGCTTTTTCTCTGAGGTGCTGGGCATGTGCACGCGCATGAACGTGATACTGCCCCAGTCCGCCCCGGGAATGATAGGGGTAGATACCGCCTCTCAGCCGCAGAAATGGAAGGTGCTGTACCTTCTGCACGGCTTAAGCGACGACCACACCATCTGGGAGCGCAGGACCAGCATAGAGCGCTACGTGAGCGACCTGCCCCTGGCGGTAATAATGCCGGAGACCCAGCGGGGCTGGTATACGGACATGCGCCACGGCTTTAAGTGGTTCACGTTCTTTACCACCGAGCTGCCCCGGGTAGTCAAAGACTTCTTCCCAGCAGTATCCGACAAAAGGGAAGATACCTTCGTGGCGGGCCTGTCCATGGGCGGCTATGGCGCGCTCAAACTGGCGCTGTCCCGGCCGGATATCTATTCGGCGGCGGCCAGCCTATCCGGCGCGGTGGATATCGCGGAGATCTGCGAAAACGAAGTGAAAAACGGTGGGCATGAGGCGCTCGACATACTGGGCGACGTGGCGCAGGTAAGAGGCGGAAAAGACGACCTGTTCGCCCTGTGCGAAAACTTTGATTTTGGCAAAAACGCCGCGCCCCGGCTGTTCATGTGCTGCGGCACGGAGGATATGCTCTACTGGCAGAACGTGCGCATGAGGAACCACATAAAGGGGCTGCCTTTCGACCTCACCTATGAGGAGGAACCCGGCACCCACAACTGGGCATACTGGGACATGAAGATACAAAGCGTGCTCAAGTGGCTGAACATAGGCAGGGAGGCGTAACATGGCACTTATACACACCAATTTTTTCAGCCAGAGCCTGGGCATGTGCGTTTCCTGCGAGGTGATACTGCCCCAGAAGAGGTTGGGCGGAGAGTTTGAAGGCCGCAGTACGGAGAAATACAAGACCATGTACCTGCTGCATGGCAAAAGCGACGACGAGACCATCTGGCAGAGGCGTACCTCGATAGAGCGCTATGTGGCGCCCTTTGGGCTGGCGGTTGTAATGCCCGCGGCGCACCTGTCCTCTTACGCGGACATGGCCCACGGCGGCAAATACTACACCTATATCGCCAGGGAACTGCCGCAGATAATGCGGGGTTTCTTTCCCCTGAGCGACAAACGGGAAGATAACTACATCGCGGGCCTTTCCATGGGCGGCGCAGGCGCGATGAAGATAGGGCTTAACAACATAGACAGTTTTTCTGCCATAGGCTGCCTGTCCGCGGGCGCCGTGAACGGTGACCCAAACGACGTGTCCACGCCTGCCAAAAAGGAAAGGCATGACTACCTGTACGGAGACAGGGTGCTGGAATGGACCGAGGAGGACGTGTACGGCGCGGCGCTCAAAGCGGTGGAAAGCGGCAAGCCGCTGCCCCGTATATACCACAGCTGCGGCACGGAGGACTTTATACAGGAAAGCGCGCTTAAGACCAGGGCGTTCATGGAAAGCCTGCCGGGGGACCCGTTCTCATACGTGTACGAAGCTGATCCGGGCGTGCACAGCTGGGAGTACTGGGACTGCCACATACAGCGCTTTTTAAGCTTCCTGGGTCTGGAAAAGGGCGAGTTTCACAGCTGAAATAGGGAGAAAAACGGCATGAAGGGCGTTATATACCAGAGCGGGTTTTATTCTGACATAGAAGGCGCGAAACAGGGAGTGGACGAAGCCGTAAGCTTCCTTGAAGCGCTGAAGCCGGGCACGGACATAGTAGTGCTGCCTGAAAGCGCGGACATGCCCTTCCCGCCCGCCACCCGGGAAGAATACGAACAGGCGTGGGAAATGAACACTCCACGCCTGCTTTCCGTCTGCCGGGAAACGGCGAAGCGCCTTGGCTGCGTCTTGTTCGTGAACGCGGGAGACAAAACGGAAAAAGGCTATTATAACACCACTTTCGCCTTCGACCGGCAGGGCAACATCGTGGGGAAGTACCTTAAGCAGCACCTTACTCCCGGCGAGATCACCCGCCTTAAGCTCCGGAGCGATTACTGCGAGGAGTACGCGGAGCCATATACAATAGAGATCGACGGAGTTAAGTACGCCTTCCTCACCTGCTACGATTTTTATTTCTACGAGAGCCTGAGCTTTATCGCCCAGAAACGCCCCCATGTGATCATCGGCTGCGCGCAGCAGCGCAGCGACACCCACGAAACGGCCAAGATCTACGGCCGTTTCATCGCCTACACCACCGGCGCGTACCTGTTAAGGAGCGGCGTGTCCCTGGGGGATGACTGCGCCACGGCGGGCTCCTCCATGGCGGTAGGGCCGGACGGGGAGATACTGGCGTATAAGGAGAACGGCGCGGGCGCAATAGAATTCGAGTTCGATCCATTCAAAAAGTACTTAAAGCCCATGGGCTTCATGAACCCGGTGGGGCTGCACCACGACTACACCGAAAAGGGCCGGCGGCCCTGGAAGTACCGCGCCGCGGGCAGCGCCGTGATACGGGACGACAAAAGCCTGCCCTACCCCCGGCTGTGCGCCCACAGGGGCTTCAGCACGATAGCGCCGGAAAACTCCATGCCCGCCTTCGGCGCGGCTGTCGCACTGGGCGCGCAGGAGATAGAGTTCGACCTGTGGTGGACGCAGGACGGGGACGTGGTGTCCATACACGACTCCACATTGGACAGAGTGTCCGACGGCCACGGCAAGGTGTACGAAAAAACGCTGGAGGAACTCAGGCAGCTGGACTTCGGTTTCCGGTTCTCTGATAAGTACAAAGGCCTCAGGATAGTACGGTTCGAGGAGATACTGAAGCATTTCAGCGGCCAGGTCATCATGAACGTGCACATAAAAGACACGGACGACGTGAGCCCCCTGGACGAGGAGCACTTGAAGCGCGTCATCAGGCTGATCGACAAGTACGACAACCGCAGGTATGTTTACTTCATGAGCGGCAACGACGCGGTGCTTAGGCAGCTTAAGCGCCTGGCTCCGGACATCGCCCTGTGCGTGGGGGAGAACTCCCGCCACTTTGAGATAGTGAACAGGGCGATAGAGCTGGGCATCGACCGGGTGCAGCTGTTCAAGCCCTATTTCAACACAGAGATGATACAGAAGGCCAAACAGCACGGCATAAAGCTCAATGTGTTCTGGTCCGACGAGCCGGAGGAAGCGCGGCGTTTCCTGGACATGGGCATAGACTGCATCCTCACCAACGACTACCTGAACATAAAGACCGCCCTGAAAGACAGGATAGAATAAGCGGACGGTACACGTTGACAGACGACCGGAGAATCGCGCGAACTTATAAAACCGGAGGTGTGAGACATGAAGATACTGGGCTATGTGGGCGACCGCGGACTGCCTAAGGTGACCCAAAGCGACGCGAAGATGCTGGACGGCATCAACATCGCTTTCGGCAAGGTGGCGGAGGATCAGACACTCGGGACATGGGAACTCAGGCATATGGACTGCCTGAAGACCATCAGGGAGTGGAACCCCGATATCAGGATCGTGCTGAGCGTGGGCGGCTGGACGGCGGGAGGCTTCTCGCTCATGTCCCGCACCGAGGAAGGCAGGAAAAAGTTCGCTTCCAGCTGCGCGGACTACGTGGCGCTCACTCAGCTGGACGGCATAGACATCGACTGGGAATACCCCTGTTCCGATTCGGCGGGCATAGACTGCGACCCCTCAGACAGGCAGAACTTCACCCTGCTGCTTCAGGCGCTTCGGGACGCCCTGGGCAATGACAAGATCGTGTCCATCGCCGCCGGCGCGGGCGCATACTTCGTGCGGGATACCGAGATGGACAAGGTGGCCAGGATCTGCGACTACGTGCAGATAATGACCTATGACATGCGCAGCGGCTTCTGCCGCCAGGCGGGGCACCACACCGCGCCTTTTGCCACCAAGGGCGACGACAGCGGGCTGGATACCCTGTCCATGGTAAAACTGTTCAACAAGGCGGGAGTGCCGCTTGACAAGATCGTGATCGGCGCTGCGTTCTATTCCAGAAAATGGGGCGGAGTGCCGGACGTGAACCACGGTCTGCTCCAGCCCGCGGGCACCACAGGCGACTACGGCGCGGGCTATTCCGGGCTTTTAAAGGATTATATCAACAAAAACGGCTATACGCGCTACTGGGACGAGGACGCCCAGGCGCCGTTCCTGTTCAACGGCTCCAGCCTTATCAGCTACGACGACCCTGACAGCCTTAAAGCCAAGTGCGGCATCGTAAAGTACAACGGCCTTTTGGGCATAATGTACTGGGAGCACGGCAGCGACGACACCCGGGAACTGCTGAAGGCGCTGTACGACAACAGATAGTACGGGAAAACCGGCAGAAAATCATGATAAAAGACCGCCATGGGGGCACCCTCCGCGAGAAAGGTTGTTTGAGGCAGTTATTTATCGGCAAAAAGAACTTGAAACAGGCGTGACCGCTGCGGTCACGCCTGTTTTGTCACTCTATTCGGATTTTCAGGGGCAAAAACCGATGCCAGGTATGACCGTGGACAATAAAAGCCCTGCCAGAAAAATCGAGTTTTATCTGCTTCTTTTTTCAACCCGCATTTCTTTTCCTGGTTCATCGATTTCAAATCTATCATGATCCACGCGGACGATTGCAGTGCCGTATGGTGCGGTGATGAATTCACCGAGTGCCTGATCGTACATCAGAATCGATCCGATCGTCCAAAGCTCCAGATTGCTTGCGTCATTGATATAGTCATTGTTTTCATCGCCCACACAGAAATACCAACCGCTGTCACCCTCTCTTGTAGGCTCTTCGCGCATTCCGTATCCGATCTTCCATCCGCCCTCACGTATCTTTTTGGATATAATAGCCGTCATCCCATACATATTTCTACGCTCGATCATAGGCTGATGGATTATCTTAAGCCC
>JAFZLE010000042.1 GCA_017551645.1 Clostridia bacterium
AGGTTCATTATCAGTATGGACGCGTACACTATGGCGATAAGGATGGTGGCGTAGGCGCAGGCGATGCCGAAGTAGCCCTTCTCGGCGTACTCGTTGATGCGGCAGGTGATCAGCAGGTATTTGGGCGTCACCAGCAGTATGACCGCGGAGATGGCGGTTATGGAGCGCACGAAGGTGGTGACTATGCCGCTGAAGAAGCTGTCTTTAATCAGCGGCAGCGTGACGGAGGTGAACACCTTGCCGCTGCCCGCGCCTAGGTCGTAGGCGCTCTCCTCTATGGACTTGTCTATCTGCCTGAGTGCCGATATGCCGCTCCTGGTGCCCACGGGCAGGGAGCGCACCACGAACACGATTATCAGTATCAGCCCCGTGCCGTATATGCCCTGCATGAAGCCCGTGCGCAGCACGCCGTTTGCGAAGCCCCTTATGAAGCCCACGCCCAGCACCGTGCCGGGCACCGCCATGGCGATCATGCTGGTGAATTCTATAAAGCCTTTTGCCTTGAATTTCTTTTTGACCACCAGGTAGCTTATCACCATGGAGAACAGGGCGGTCACGGGCGCGGCGATGATGGAAAGTATGAAGCTGTCCTTGAACGCCTTCATGCCGCTTTCCCTGAACATGTCACGGTAATGCACCAGGGAGAGGGAGTAGTCCCTGCCCCAGAGCTTGAACAGGCTGCCGAAGGGGATGCATATGTACATGAGGATGACGAATATGCTCACGCCCATGCACAGCGCGGACAGGGGCGCGGTGACGCTCTTGTCCTCTATCAGCATCCTGCCCCGGCTGGCCTTGCCCGTAAGGGTAGCGGCGCTCCTGGCCTCCAGTACGTACTTCTGCACCATGAAAAGTATGAAGGTTATAAGCAGCAACACCACGGCCATGGCGGCCGCGCCGTGGGTGTCGTAAGTGCCGCCGGTTATGCGCAGGTATATCGCTGTGGCCAGCGTGTCCGTGGAGCCGCCGATTATCATGGGGTTGGCGAAGTCCGCCACGGACTCTATGAACGTGACCAGGAACGCGTTGCCAAGGCCCGGCAGCATAAGCGGCAGCGTGACGGTGGTGAACACCTTCCAGCGGCTGGCGCCCATGTCCCGGGCGGCTTCCTCCATGGAGGGGTCGATGTTGTTGAGCAGGCCCTTGAGCATGAGGTAGCACACGGGGAAGAAAGTCAGCGTCTGCACTATCACTATGCCCTTGATGCCGTATATGTCGTTTTCGTATATGCCCAGTATCTCCCGGGTGATAAGGCCGCTCCTGCCGAACAGCAGCATCATGCTGAGAGAAAGCACGAAGGGCGGCGACACCACGGGCAGCAGGCTCACCACGTCGAACAGCTTTTTCATCACCCGGTTTTTGACCCTTACGTAGCAGTCCACGTGGGCGAACAGAAAACCGATGAACAGGGAGCCGAAGCCGGTGAGCAGGCCGATTATCAGGGTATTTTTAAAGGCGTCCTTGAAGCCGAAGTCCTTGGTGAGGGACGTGAAGGCGTCAAAGCTCACCCTTTTGTTGTCGGAAGAAAAGTACAGTTTGAGCGCCGCCCTGGAATGCTCCGCGGCTTCATCCCGGGGCAGGGTCTTGTACATTTGCACTACAAACTCGAGTATGGAGCCGTTCGCCGCGCTTTCCGCTCCGGTGACGGCTTTTTTGTAGGCGGAATTCGCCGCTTTATACTCCGCGTTGGCGTTATTGTATACTTCGCGCAGCACCTTTACCTCAGGCTCCTCGCGGGGTTTTTCCGCGCCCCTGTCCTTGGCCGCCTGCAGCGCGGCGTCATAGGTCTCCTTGAGCCTGTTTTTTATGATCTCAAGGCGCTCCACGTCGTTGATCTCATAGTTGTAAGCGCTGACCCTGCCGGCCACGTTTTCCTTGTAGTAGGCGTTGACCGAGGCCATGCGCCCGTCCTCGGTTATCGAGTCCGCCAGCAGCATGGCGATGGGATATACCACAAACAAGGCCAGGAATATGACCAGGAAAAAGATGGCTCCCACCATTATGGGGTCGCCGAAGAACTTCTTCCGGTCCAAAGATCTGGCCTGAGAGCTTCGTTTGGCCTTTCTGGCGTCCTGAGACATGGCGCTCGCCCCATTGGGAGCGCCGCCCGTATCTGCTCGTTTAAAAAATGCCATTTTGAGTGTCCTCCCGGTACGGCTGCGGGAATACGGGGCCTGTACAGGCCCGTTTTGTTAAAAACGCGGGGCCGGAGCGTATCCCCGACCCCGCAGATCAGCAGGATTATTCAGTCTTGAAACGGTCGTCAGCACCGCCCAGGGCGTTGAGGAACTCATCACGGTATTTGGTGGTGTTTTCCTTGGCGTCGGCGAAGTCGTAGTCGATCACGTTGTCGGGATCCAGGCCGAAGGGCTCGATGGCCTTGGGCTGCTCGGCGTTGGTGAGCACCAGGAACTGGTAGCTCTCCACGTCGTCGGCCAGCTCCACGCACTCGGGAGACAGGGCGTACTCGATCCACAGCTTGGCGGCGGCCTCATGCTCGCAGCCGTCGAAGATGGCAGTGGAGCCGATCTCGTAGCCGGTGCCCTCCACGGGGAGGATCAGATCGATGTTGGTGTAGCCCTTGAGGATCTGGGTGATGCCGTCATGCAGGAAGCCGATGCCGATCACGCACTCGCCGGGGCCCACGTTCTTGCTGGGGCCACTGCCGCTCTTGGTGTACTGGGCGATGTTCTTGTCCAGCGCTTCCAGGTAGGCGATGCCCTCGTCGTGGCCCTTGAGC
>JAFZLE010000353.1 GCA_017551645.1 Clostridia bacterium
CTTATAGCGATATTCAGGCCGAAAAAGTTCCTCACGTATATCGCCTGTGCGATCAATATGCTGTGCGCTTTGATAATACTGGTCACTCCTGCCTCGTTTGCTCATATGTTTACAGATCTGCCCGAAGTCATTGCAGGGCTCTTTTATTTAAAGATGAGCGCGGTCATCATTTTGGCGCTGAGCGTCGTTTCTGTTGTCATCGGCAGGGTTTTTCGCAGTCTGAAACTAAAAACATATATCGTTATATCCGCTGCCGCCGCCGTTGTTTCCGGTCTTCTGTCCTTTATGATGATCGCGGGAAGATACGGATTTCCGGCGATGGGTCTGGCGGGCCCCGGCTTTTCAAACCTCGCGCAGCCCATAGCGGCTGTTTTGCCCTTGCTCTTATTCAACAATGAAAAGCACTGTGTTGTGATCAGGAAAACAAAAACCGGCGCTTCCAATGCTAAATACGAATACCTGGAGGAGTATAAAAAGAGAAATAAGGGCTGAGGATACCGGAGATAAAAACACCCCCTGTTCCATTGTTTTATGCGGGAACAGGGGGTGTTTATTTTCCGCGCGGAATAAACCGCGGCCCGTCCGCCTTCAGACAGGGCGGATATAAGAAGCAGGGGCTAAAGTCACTGTTTGAGACTCAGCTCCATGGTTATCTCGTCCTCGTACGCTTCGCCCGTATGGCGGAAGCCGAGTTTTTCGTAAAGCTTTCTGGCCGGGTCGTCCCCTTCGATGTAGCAGAGGCAGACCCTGTCGTATTTTCCGTCCTGCTTCATCATTTCCAGTATCTGTTTGGCGGCTTCATAGCCAAAACCCCTGCCTTGATACCGCTGGTCGATGAAAAACTGGCTGAAATCATAGGCTTTTTCTTCGTCCCAATCGTGATACATAGCCATGCCGACGGGCAGCTCATCACTGTATATGACAAATGCCCGGCTGCGGCTCTCCCGATAGGCATATGCCCTCGCGAGGATTCCGGCGCTGTCCGAAACGTAGGAAAGCTGATCGTCCCGGACTTTGAGCCCGAGCCGCCAGTTATCGGGCGTAACGGTTTCCAAATGTATCATTTCTGTCCTCCGTAAGCGTCCGGGCGGTGCTATATGTATCCGCGGCGCGAGGCTTCCTCTATCAGCCGGGGCTGGATCAGCGGGTATGTCCACTTGTCCGGGAAACGGTCCGTGATCACGATCTGCCCGATCTCGCTGTGCAGCGTTCCCTCAAACGCGCGGATATCCGCGCAGCAGAGCAGCCCGAAGGTCTCCTCGCCGTTAAAGTTGTCCGGCGCGGTAACGGAATACACGCAGACGGGCTCAAGGTCATATTCTGTCGCGCCTGTTTCCTCATAGAGCTCGCGCCGGGCGGTATCCATGATCGGTTCGCCCTTTTCCCTGTGGCCGCCGGGGATCTCGAGCGTGTTCCTTTCCCGATGCCTGCAGAACACCCATTTGCCGCCTGTTTTCGCTATGATGACGGCGAATTTAAGCAGGCTGTCGTCCGCCTCGTCGTAAAACTTCACCTCGACCATTCAGCTGTCTCCCATAGTCATGCCCTGCCGGGTCAGCGATCACTGCAGGCCGCGGACGAGGTCATAAAGGCTTTCGCACTTAAGGCGCAGGGCCCGGGCGATATACTCTATATCCTGGATCCCTTCTTCCGCCTCGGGGACGAGATCGGCGTCCTGACTGTATCCCGCCAGGCGGGAAAACTGCGCGTACAGCGTCTGGGTCCTCAGCTGCCTGAAGGTCACATTGTCGGCGTCCATACCGTCGTACACGGCTTCCAGCCAGGAATAGAACATGGCGCGCTCCTGCAGCAGGGCGGCTTTGGCGGCGTCGTCTCCCGCATCCCACAGCGCCTGATACAGCTTTTCCGCTTCCGCGTTCCAAATGCGGGCCGCCTTTAACCATTGCTTAGGAGTGGTGGCTGCCTCCGCCCCGGCGGAATACTCGGGGACAGGTCCAAGCTTCGCCTTGTCGAAGTATCCTGTCACGCTTTCTGGCGTTTCCGCGCCGCCCGCCTTTGAGTATACGATGTTGCTGAAGCGGGGCGTGGCGCTTTCGCCGCCTGAGTAGGTGAAGGTGATCACCGCGCTGTTGATCGCCGTGCCTTTGCTTATCTCGCCTTCGGTGACCACGGCGGAATAACTGAACTGCACGGTCTCCCCGGCGGGCAGGTGTTCCGTTTCGGCGATGGGCTCGAAACCCGCCAGGCTGTCGTACACGGCTATATCGTATATGTCGCTGCCGCTTTCGTTGGCAAGGGTAATGGTATAGTCTACGGTCTCGCCAAGTTCGTAATACTCGCCGTTTAAGGGGCTGCTTAACTCGGTCTTCATCACGCCCAGCCCGGAAGGTTCGCCAATGGAGCCTTCCCGGGGGAACCAGATAGTAAAGCTGCACACGTTGCTTTCGCACATGAATGGATGTTCAGGCGTCTCGGCATCATATGCGTAATAGTAAACGGATATGGTCACATAGCCGGCGTTGACGGGATCGTCAGGCGTGTCTATCTTGTGAGTATAGTATGCTTTCCAGTCTTCCCCGTTCGGATGGAAGGTGGAATCGATCTCGTAATCCACCTCGGCATACTTTGTTTCATCCGGACATATGAGCTTAATTTCGTTTGAATCGTAAACAGACGACTTGTCGTCGTTATACCAGTACGCTCCCCCCGCCCTCAGTTCGATGTTCCCCGTATTGGTAAGGGCGTGCGACACCTTCACCCGCGTTTCGTCATACGAGCCGTCTTCTATTGATATGTACCCGGTATTATGTTTAAATATCTCGTGGACGTCTATCGCCAGTTCCAGCGCGGCCTGCCCGCCCAATGCCGGTATCGCTTCCGTCTTGGTGTGGGAGGGGTCGCGCTGGCAGGTATAGGTCTTTATGCCGTCCTCAGTTGCGGTGGGCGCTTTCGTGACTACGCCTTCGTCCCAGTCGTGGCCCAAAGGCTTGTCGTTGCCGTTGTCGGAATGAGCGCCGCAGCGCTCGCACACCCAGTAAAACACGCCGTAGTGCTCGCAGTCCGCATAGCTCACGTATACCTTTTTGGAAAATTTGTGTCCAAGCGCGGGCAGCGGTTCAGTCTTTCTCGCCCCGCAGGAGCAGGTGTACACCGCGTATCCATCCTTTGTGCAGGTAGGATCCACGCGGCTTTTCTCCTTCCAGGAGTGGGTGTGGGGGCCGTCCGCCGAAGCGGATGGAAGCAGGCACAGCAGCATTACAAGCGCCGTTAA
>JAFZLE010000354.1 GCA_017551645.1 Clostridia bacterium
CGCGCTGCACGGCGTAAGCCGGACATACGAGAGGGTATTAGTAAGACAGCGCGACTTTGGCGAGGCGATGAAGATCGCCGAAGAACTGTTCGGGGACGATCTGGACAGATGACGGACAGAGGATCAGAACCCAAAACGGATACAAAGCGGGTATTGGCACGTTTATTTGTGAGAATAACAGTCGCTGTTTTTGCTATACTCTTTGTCTGTTTTTGTCTGGGAAATTGGCTCATGAGTTACAAAGACTTGGATGCACCGCCTTCTAGTTTTGATCGCTACATGAATATGTATCGTGCAGGGGTACGAATTAAGGAATTGTCTGAAAGTCTTTTTGCCATAACACTTATTCCTCTTTTGATAACCGGTTTATGCTATTTCATTAAGAAAAGAATTCAAAAATAGACACGCTTTCTGAACAGGCGGATCATCAGAGAGGACAAAGCAAGACGAAGAGCGACACGGTGGAGTAAATAACACGGACGCCGCGGAAAAATCCGCGGCGTCCGTATAAGTGAAAGGAAATTACTTGATCTCGATGGTGGCGCCGACTTCGGCGAACTTCTTCTTGATCTCCTCGGCGGCTTCCTTGGCCACGTTCTCCTTGAGGGTCTTGGGAGCTTCGTCTACAACAGCCTTGGCTTCCTTCAGGCCCAGTTCGGGGCACACTTCGCGGACGACCTTGATGACCTTGATCTTCTCGGGGCCAACTTCCTTGAGCACCACGTCGAACTCGGTCTTCTCTTCAACAGCCTCAGCAGCGGCGGCGGGGCCGGCGGCTACGGCAACGGGGGCGGCGGCGGAAACGCCGAACTTCTCTTCCATGGCCTTTACCAGGTCGGCCAGCTCGAGAATAGTCATGCCTTCAACGGCAGAAATGATCTCCTGAATATTCATGATAAACCTCCAATTATTAGTTAGGTAAGATAGGGATTATTCTTCGCCGGCCAGCTTTTTGCGGTAGGCCTCTACCACGCGGGCGAAGCCGCTTACTGCGCTCATCAGGCTGCCCATGAAGCGGGCGATAAGCACTTCCTTGCTGGGCAGTTCAGCCAGAGCCTGCACGCCTGCGGCATCCAGATAGGCGCCGTCGCACGCGCCGCCCTTAATGGCGAGCTTCTTGGTCTTCTTGCCGTATTCTGCGGCGATCTTCGCGGGAGCGATCATATCCTCGTAGCCAAAGGCCACGGCGGTGGGACCCTCCAGCAGGGCTTTGAGCTGCTCTCCGTAGGGAGTCTGCTCGGTCGCCAGGTGGATCATGGAGTTCTTGATAACGGTGTATTCAACGCCGGCTTTGCGGAACTCATTTCTCAGAGCGGTATCCTCGGCCACCGTAAGACCCCTAAAATCCACCAGCACCACGGTAGACGCCTTGCTGAACTTCTCCTTGAGAGTTTCAACGGCGGCTTCCTTGGCTAATCTTGCGGAAGACTTCTTTTCGATTTCGGACATTCTGTTAACACCTCCATTCCCGTCCAGCTTTTTGACGGTAAATAAACGCCCCTGCGATGGGCGCAAGGGCGGTAATCTCATAAGAAAAAACCTTCCGTCGCGCCTCGGCGGGCATCGGACCAAACGTCCGGATTTACGCTTTCGCGCCCGCTGTCTGTGGCACAGGGCTTTTTACCGACGGATATTCTATCACCTGCAAGATTAATAGTCAAGTTAAAGCTTGTTTAAGCCTTGAAATACAAGAGGGTTATTTGTTATAATATACCAAGTATAAAATCGGAGGAGATATGCCCGCTGCTTACAGGACCGTCGCGCTGCTGATGAGATATCCTCTGGCCGCGCTGGGAGTTTTGATCACGCTGAGAGGCGCGTACATGGCGCTTGTAGACCTGCGCCGCGCCGCGCGCATCCGCCGCCAGGAGGGGGTGGACTCCGCCGTGGCGGTGCTGTTCTGCCTGCCGTCGGACAGGGAGGGCAAAGGCAAGCGCGTGCCCCTTACCCGTTCCGGCTGCGTGGGCAGCTCGGGCAGCGCGGACGTGAGCGTGAAGGACTGCGGGCTCAAGGCGCGGCATTTCGAATACGATATACGTGACGGGATGATGGAAGTCAGGCCCCTTCCGGGTGCCAAGGTCTCCAGGGTCAAACCGGGGGACGGCGCGCTCAAAGTCAAGCCCGGCGAAAAGCTGCTGGCGGGCAATGCGGTCATATATTTCAAACTGATCAGGCGGGCTGCGAAGCCCGTTTCCCCGGGATACAGACGCGTGTATAAAAGAAAGGGCGGCAAATGAAGCTGATCGGCCGGAATAAAGACAAAACGGCGATAGACAACTACCGCAAACTGATCTCACGCGCCTACGAAACGCCTCTGATGCTGCTTATAATGGTGTTTCAGGCGGCGTGCATGGGGCTTATGGCGTTCAAGGACGGGGGGATCAACCGGTTCTGTGTTGTCATGGCTTTCGCGCTGCCGTTAGGCACCTGGGGGCTTACTTACGTAATAAACAAACTGATATACGCGGACAAGGCGCTGATACTGCTTACGGCATTCCTGGCAAGCCTGGGCGTGATAACCCTAAGGGCGGTGCTGATATCTCCAGCGAAAGCCATATCACAGGCAGAGGTTTTGCCTTTGGGCTGCGCTTTCATGCTGCTTGGCGCGCTTCTTATACACTTTTTGCGAATAAGGGGCTGGCTGGTGTGGCTGCTGATGGTGTTCTGCGCGGCGTTAATGGTGATGCCCTTCGCGTTCACCACCGCGTCCAGCGCGAAAAGCTGGATAAGGCTGTGGGGCCGCCAGCTGCAGCCCTCGGAGTTTGTGAAGCCCGCGCTGGTTGTGATACTGGCGTACGGGTTCACCCGGGGCAGCAGGGCAAAGGACTGGTTCGTGTACGCTTTTTACGCGGCGGGGCTGTGCGTTATACTGCTTCTGCAGAAGGATCTGGGAGCCGTGCTGCTGTACTTTCTGCTGACAGCGGCCATGTTTTCGGTGGGCACGGGCAGATGGAAGCTGGCGCTGGTGGCGCTGGTGTTCGCGGCGGCAGTCGGCGCGGTGTTCGTGTCTTTCGCGGACAGGATACCCGGCTTTTCCTACCTGGCCGCCCGCATCGACATCTGGCGCGACCCCTGGAACAGCCAGAGGGAGGAGAGCCGCCAGATAGTGCAGGGGCTCATGTCCATATCCAGCGGAGGCCTGTTCGGGGCGGGACTGGGATTGTCCGCCGCCCGGAAAGTGGCAGTGGTGGCGTCGGATTACATATTTGCCGCAGTATGCGAGGAATTTGGCATAGTATTCGCGTTTTCGGTCATCTGTGTGTACGCCATAATGCTGATCAGGGGCTGCGGAGTCGCCATGAGCGCCCGGGGACGTTTTTATGCGCTGGCAGCCTTTGGAAGCGTGTTTGAGCTGACCAGCCAGATGCTGCTCATAGTCATGGGCAACCTGCATATATTGCCGCTCACGGGGGTGACGCTGCCGTTCGTGAGCGAGGGCGGCAGCAGTCTGTGCGGCAGCATGCTGCTTATCGGCCTGGTACTGGGCGTGAGCGCCTTGAACGCCAAGGACGAGTATGATGATCTGAAGAGCCTTGAAATGCGGGGCGGGAGGCTTAAACTGTGAAACGGATCAGAAGGCAGATATGCGCCCTGTGCGCGTTCCTGTGCGCGCTGAGCCTTCTGACGATGCTGGTGTTCTCGCTGAGCGTAAGCGCCAACGGCGCCAGGTGGCTGAACCGCGCCCAGAATACCCGCATACAGGAGGCACGCAAAACCACGGTGCAGGGCACGCTGTACGACAGCGCCCTGACGCCCCTCGCGTACAGCGCGCGGGCGGGGGAAAGGGAGTATATAAGCGACCGGGCGGCGCGGCTTTCTCTGTCCCATGTGATAGGCGATCAGAAGGGCATGAGCGAGACGGGAGCCGAGATCCGCTTTGCCACCACGCTTTTGGGCATGACGGACAAGACAGGCACCGATAAGACGCTCCAGTCGCTGATGGGCGACGACCCGGTAGGCTACGATATAGTATTGACCGTAAACGCGGAGCTCAACAAATACGTCGCGTCCCTGTTCCCCGAGGGCGCGCGGGGCGCGTGTGTTATAATAAACTACAAAACGGGCGAGATACTCTGCAAGGTGTCGCTGCCCGCGTTCGATCCGGCGCGTATGGATGCTCCCGTAGAGGATACCGCGTACTATGACCGCGCCACGCAGTTCCGCTACGCGCCGGGTTCCGTGTTCAAGATAGTGACACTGTCCGCCGCTTTGGAGGCTATCCCCGGGGTGCTGGAGGAAAAGTTCAACTGCGACGGCGAATGGGATTTCGCGGGCAGCGTCATCCGCTGCGCGGGCGGCACAGCCCATGGGGAGATCACGCTTAAGGAAGCCTTCGCCAAAAGCTGCAACATCACTTTCGCGTCCCTCGCTTACAAAATGGGGGCGGAGAGGCTCAGGGCGGAGGCAGAGAAGTTCGGCTTCAACACCGAATTCCAGTTTGACGACGTCATAATGTACGCTTCCCGCTGCTTAAACACGTCCGACTCCGAGGGCGACCTTATCCAGGCGGGCTTCGGCCAGGGCACCACGGACGTCACGCCCCTGCACATGGCCATGATAAGCGGCGCGATTGCCAACGGCGGCGTGATGATGGAGCCGCGCCTGGTAAAAGAAGTCAGGCGGCACTCCGGGCTCGTGATATCGAAAACCCAGGCGAAGGAATACATCACATGCGTGGATCCGGAGCTGGCCAACACGGTGGCGTACTACATGTACGAGACGGTCAAAAGCGGCACGGGCAGCCGGGCGAACATAAGCGGATACACGGATGGCTTTATCTGCGGCAAGACGGGCTCGGCGGAGACCTCGTCGGACAAAAACAGCCAGACCAACGCCTGGTACACGGGTTTCTTATACAGGGATGAAGCGCATCCCTACGCCATAGCGGTAATAGTGGAACAGGGCGGCGCGGGGGGCAGTGTTGCCGCGCCCATAGCCGCCAAAGCACTCAAAAAAGCAATAGATCTGGGATTATGACAGGAGGAAACGCCATGAATGTTCAGCAGTTCGCATCATCCATCCGCGAGAACGTGTCACGCGTCATCGTAGGCAAGGACAACGAGATCAACCTGATTATCACCGCGATCCTGGCGGGAGGGCACGTGCTTATGGAGGACGTGCCGGGCACAGGCAAGACGCTTATGGCCAAAACGCTTGCCAGAAGCGTGAACGCCGAGTTCAGGCGTGTGCAGTTCACGCCCGACCTGCTGCCTACCGACGTGACCGGCTTAAGCGTATTGGACAGGGGCTCGGGAGAGTTCGTGTTCAAGCCCGGTCCCGTGTTCACCAACATACTGCTGGCGGACGAGATAAACCGCGCCACTCCCCGTACCCAGAGCGCGCTGCTCGAGTGCATGGAGGAAAAACAGGTGACCATAGACGGCGAGACCCGGCGCCTTCCCAGCCCGTTCATAGTGATCGCTACCCAGAACCCTGTGGAGACCCAGGGCACGTTCCCGCTGCCGGAGGCGCAGATGGACCGCTTCCTGATGCGGC
>JAFZLE010000355.1 GCA_017551645.1 Clostridia bacterium
GACGGTGAGGGTGTAAGGAGGCTGACATGGAATACAGACAATACAGGATCGAGGGCTGTGACGACGCAAGGGTCACAAGACAGCTGTACGCTCTGCTTACAGCGCACAGCAAAGCTTTTTCCCTGATCTATTTTCAGTATGACCGAAATGAAAAATACTCAAGGAAAACGCAGAAAATAAAGGAGAAATTGGAACAATACGAGATAAGCTCCCGTGAAATGAAAAAGTGGCCGGGAACGGAAACGCTGGACGAGCGCAGTATATACAGGATGGTCACTTACCGTATCGACGAAGATTCCCTGTGGGATATTATGGATGTATTCGACATGACAAAGACCATATGGGACTGGGATTACCCCAAATACCCGATGGACATCTGTTTTTACAGGGAAGACGGCTTGGCCTGGTTCTATATCACGGCACACGAAAAGCTTAATACGCTCATCCTGGACGGCAGTTTGGGAGTGTCGGAACTGGATATCGAAAGCACAGGAGTAAAACTGATACCGGAAGAAGCTTATGCTGAACGGTATTATCTCCGGTGAGAAAAGCGGGCAGATGAAGGTCATACTTTTGCAAGGCGAAAGGTCAAAGAAATGCTGGTCAGGATAGAACCGTTCGATTCCGAAAGATACAGATTCACCTGCAAATGCGGGTGGTTTGTGGGCAAACTTGCGGATAATGTGGATATAAGCCGGGACTGGCATGCGGAAATAAACTTTCCAGGAGTCAGGGGATACGCCGAATTCCAACCTGCCGACGCCGGACAAAGCAGCATATCCTATGAAGGCGGATACACGGAAGTGCGCGCGCTTTTGGAATCGTACGAAACAAACGGAAATGAGCCTGTCGCCTGCGCATGTTTCAGACTTGACAAGACCCTGATCCTTATGGACGTGGAAAGGGACGACAGATTCGGCGGGCATGTGGGCAAGTACCTGTCGTTCAGGTCGCAGAGCATAGAAGTTTATCCTTACGGCATATAAACAGGGTGACGGTGAGGGCGCAGCGCCGCCCGGGCATCAGAACAGGAGACAGGCAAATGGATTATATACACGATCTGCGCAAGCTCACGGGCCCCCGCAAGCTCATACTTAACTGCGCGGGCGCACTGATAATCAAAGACGGCAGGATCCTTTTCCAGCGCCGTACCGACAACGGCAAATGGGGGCTGATAGGCGGCCTGCTGGAAATGAACGAGACTTACGAGGAAGCGGCGCTAAGGGAGATAAGGGAAGAGACCGGGCTGGAAGTCAGGCTGGAGAGCTTCCTGGGCATCTTCCATAACCACGACATGGTCTGGAACAACGGCGACGCCGCGCATGTGATAAGCGCGTATTACACCGCCCGCATCGTATCGGGCGAACCCCGGATAGACGGGGAATCCTATGAGCTTAAGTTCTTTGGAAAAGACGAGATACCCGAGCTGTTCGCCGAGGATCACATAAAAGCGCTGGAAGCGTATTTCGGCGGGACGCGGTATCCGCTGCTCAGCGAGAACAGATATCATAAGCCTTAATAGACCGGGCAGCATAAAAACAAACGGCGGAGGGTGTTCCTCCGCCGTTTTAGTTATGCCGATTATTCCGCGGGCCGGAGCTTGCCGTCCAGGGCCGCCCTCACGCCGCGGGCGAGCTGGTCCGCGCAGGAGGTGGGCTTGCTGCCGCACAGGTTGCCCTTAAGGTAGCTTTCGATCTTTTCCACTTCCCAGCCGTCCACCAGCTTGCTTATGGCCTTCAGGTTGCCGTTGCAGCCGCCGAAAAACTGGATGTTGCTGACCTTGTTGCCGTCCAGGTCAAAGCTGATGGCCTGGGAGCACACCATCTGGGTGGTATAAACGTATTTCATACGGTATCTCCTTTTACATTATTGCCTTCCGAAGCGTTAAGCCCCTTCCGGCTCGCCGCCTGTGGGGGGTATGATACCATATCCCGCCGGAATAATCAAGCAAAACCCGCTCAGGTTTTATTCAGCGCCTTTGTGAACGCGTCAAGCACTTCCCCGGCCTCGTAGGGGCCGTTTTCCCCCGCGCGCAGCTCGAACAGCAGGGGACCCCGGTAGCCCGCGTCCCACAGCCGGGCCACCACCGGGCGCCAGGGCACTATGCCCTCTCCCGGCAGGCGGTGCCTTTCGTCTATGCCGTCGTAATCGGACAGGTGCGTGGACACCACGCGGCTGGCCAGTGCGTCAAGGAACTTTTCGTGGCTCTCGCCCAGCAGGTGGTTGACGTCGAACACTATGGGGACGTTGCCCGCCGCGTCGCTCATGGCCAGCGTTTCCTCTGAATTGTTGGCCAGGCAGGAGCGGGGCAGGTTCTCCAGCGCCACCACCGCGCCGTAACGCGCCGCGTGGGAATTGAGTTCCCTGATGCTGAGTATGGACCTGGCGGTCCTGAGCGCCCTTTCCCCGGGCTTTACGGGCTCCAGGCAGCCGTGCAGCACGTACACCTTCGGGCACCACTCGGACGTAATATCTATCACGCGCTTCAAGGACTCGCAGACTGCTTCCCTTTCGCCGCGCTCCGCGTGCGCCGCGTCCCAGCCGGCGCCGAAGGGCAGGTGCACGCTCCAGGGGCGCATGCCGTTGTCCGCGAGCTTTTTTACCCGCTCAAGCTGCAGGTCCGTCAGCCTTTCCTCCTGCCCCCGCTGCGCTCTCAGGGCGACCAGCCTTATGGTCTCGGGGTCGCGGGGATCGGTCTGGTCGATCCTGGGCGCGCCGGGCAGGCAGCTGGGTATGCCCAGCTCGAAATGGGTGAAGCCCGCGTCTATAAAGCCCTGTATCGCTTCGGGGGAGTGGGAGGAGGCGCTCAGCCCCAGCGGCATCTCATGGGAAAGTATCTTCATATCCGGCTCCTTTCGAAAGCGCGGGCGGCGTTGGGATAGTTTGCCGTTCCGCCCACGGCCTGATTATAGGCGTTCGCCCGCGCCCGTGTCAACATCCGGCGGTTTTTGGGGCGGAAACTTGATAACTTAATATAAATATGCTATCATCCCGGGCAGACTTACGAAAGGAAGTGATGGGATGAAAAAGTTTATCCCCAGAGACAAGCTCTCCAAAAAGGCGAGAAAGCGCCTGGACGCCGAAAAGCGGGAAAGCTGGACGTTCAGCCCCGTGACCAGGCGGATAGAAAGCAAAAAGCTGTATGACCGCAAAAGAAGACCCTCCGACCGGTACGATACTTACGGCGGAGGGTTTTGTTATGCTTAAAAGAGTTTATCCCTTGTAGTGCCTGTATTTTTCCACCGCGTCCAGTACGGCGGCCATGTTTTCCAGGGGGATCTCGTAGTTGAGCTCCACGTTCAGGCCCAGGGCGCCCTCTTTCAGGTACAGGCTTTCCACGCAGGCGGCCACATGGTCGAACAGCTGGGAGCGGGTGGCCAGGGGGAACAGCTGCCTGTCCAGGTCCAGATTGATGGGGATTATCCGATCCTTCCGGCACACCCTTACCAGGTTGTCCAGCCCGTTGGCGCGGAACTGGGGATTTATCACGTCCACGCTGCACTCCATTATGTCGGGCATTATCTCCCAGATGCAGCCGTCCGTGTGCAGGTAGATTATCTGGTCGGGCTTGTATGCCTTTATCATGCCGAACAGCTTCCTGAAGCAGGGCTTTAAGTACTTCCTCCAGCGTTCGGCGCCTATCGCCAGGCCCCTTTGCATGCCCAGGTCGTCGCCGAAATAGATTATCTCGCCCATGCGGGGAAGCACCGCCGCCACCTGGTAGATGTTGTACTCCAGCACCTTGTCTATCAGGGTCTCGATCACCTCGTCCTCCTGGGCGAACCAGACCATGGCGTTCTCGAAGCCGCACAGGTCCAGCAGGCGCAGGTACATGAAGCCGTGGGGCAGCCGCCCGTCCCGGCAGGCGGGTATCCTGAGGTCGAACACGTCCTGCTCGTCCTTTATGGGGTGGCCAACCACGTAGGCTTCCATCCCGGAGTGCTCGTTGTGCCACTCGCAGCCCCACTCGTCGATGTACACGCCCTTTTTGTAGCTGGCGGGCAGGTTTTCCTCGATTTTGGAAAGGTCCGGCTTTACGCCGTGGAAGAACTGGGGATACTGGTCCGTCAGGCGCTGGAGCTCCTGACCGTATTTCATCCACGCGGCGGGCAGCATGCCTACGGACACGGGTATGGTCTCGGGATATTCCATTCTGATCGCCTGAGCCAGCAGGGAAGACATATCATCGGCCTCCTGAAACGGATTTTAGCGGTCTACCTGTATTTTTTCGCGCAGCCGCGCACTATGGAGTCCATGGCGTCCAGCTTTCTGAGCATGTCTTTGGCCAGCGCCACCTGGCAGCGGGTGCGGTAGATGTTGTGGCCCGGCTTCTTTACCTTGAAGTACCGGTCTCCGGTTATGTAGTCGTCCAGGAAGCGGGTGGCCAGCTCGCAAGCCAGCACGAAGCCGCTCAGGCCCAGCGTGTCCACCTCGTTCGGCGTGAGCACGGGGGCGGTCTTGCTCAAAAAGCCTTCGGCGAACGCCCAGAAGATGTTTAAGTCTATGCCGGTGCGGGAGGTGTCCTGGGCGTCCTCCTCGGTAAAGTTGGCGCCGAAGCGGATGGCGTCGCCGAA
>JAFZLE010000356.1 GCA_017551645.1 Clostridia bacterium
CCAGTGTTTTACTCAAACACCGTCGCGGGGCTCGCGGCTGCGGACGAGAAGCTGCTGGAAATGGCGCGGTTTTTTAAGATAAGCATATTCAAGCGGCTTTACGCTATATACCTGCCGGTGCTGCTGGGGCATCTGCTCAGCGCGTGCGAGGTCGCGGTGGGTCTGGCGTGGAAAAGCGGGGTGGCGGCGGAGTACATCGCCATACCGGCTGCATCCATAGGCCGCAGGCTGTATGACGCCAAGATAAACCTTAAGTCCGCGGACATGCTGGCATGGACGGTCACTATCGTGCTGCTGAGCGCGTTTTTCAGCTGGCTCATCAGGCTTGTCCTGCGGCAGGCGGTACAGAAGTGGGGTGCCGGCGAATGAAAGCCATAAGCGTAAGAAATATCAGCAAGTCCTTTGGGAAAAGGCTCGTGTTCTCAAACTTCAGCCACGATTTCCCGCTTGAGGAAACCACCTGCATAATGGGCGAGAGCGGGTGCGGGAAGACTACGCTGCTAAAGATTGTTATGGGACTTGAACAGGCGGACGCCGGCAGCGTAATGATGCCGGAAGACCTGAAGCTTTCGGCGGTGTTTCAGGAAGACAGGCTCATCAGCCATTACAGCGCCATCGGAAACTGCAGGCTCGTTTCAACAAAAAACAAGGACGAGCAGATACGCAGGCTGCTGCTGGACTTTGGGCTTTCAGGCAGCATGGACATGCAGGTCAAAAAGCTTTCCGGCGGCATGGCGAGGCGCGTCACCATCGCCAGATGCCTTTCCGCGGGCGGAGACGTATACATAATGGACGAGCCGTTCAAGGGTCTTGACAGCGACACGAAAAAGCAGGTAATGAGCATAGTCAGGCAGAAGACTGAAGGAAAAACGCTGATACTCGTGACGCACGATCAGGATGAAGCGGACTTTATGGGCGGCAATATGCTCAAACTTAATCCTCCCGCGCTTGACATATAGATACACGTCGCTTACACTAAACCAAATCAATACAGGGGAGGATGTATTATGGAACGCGAAATAGCCTGGAAGAGCTACACCAAGAAAACGCTCGGAGAGGTCATGTCTCTGGCTGAGAGGTATAAAGACTACCTGAGCGCGGGCAAAACTGAACGCGAGTGCGTATGCGAAGCCGTGAAGCTCGCCGAGAAGAACGGTTACTGCTGCATATACAAGGCTATAGAAGAAGGCAGACCGCTCAACGCCGGCGACAGGTTCTACCTGAATTATATGGGCAAGTGCATAGTGCTGTTCATAATCGGCAAGCAGCCATTTGAGAAAGGCATGAACATAATCGGCGCCCATATCGACTCGCCGAGGCTGGACATCAAGCAGAACCCCGTATACGAGAGCGACGGGCTGGTCTATATGGATACCCACTACTATGGCGGCATAAAGAGCTTCCAGTGGGTGGCTCTGCCGCTGGCGCTGCACGGCGTGGTGGTAAAAAAGGACGGCAGCACCGTGACGGTCAACGTTGGTGAAAATGACAGCGACCCGGTGTTCTGCATCAGCGACATCCTGCCGCATCTGGGACAGGATCAGGCGAAGCGCAGCGCTGCGGACGTGATCGACGGCGAGGCGCTGGACATCATCGTGGGCCACCAGCCGCTCAAGGGCGAAGAGAAAGAAGCTGCCATAGCTAACGTACTCAAACTCATTACCGAAAAGTACGGCTTTGAGGAAGAGGACCTGCTCAGCGCCGAACTGGAAGTCGTTCCCGCCGGAAAGGCCAGGGACCTGGGCTTTGACAGGAGCATGATACTGGGCTACGGCCATGACGACCGTGTGTGCGCTTACGCCCAGCTGGAGGCCATGTTCTCCATCAAGGGCACGCCCGAAAAGACGGTGTGCTGCATACTGACCGATAAGGAAGAGATAGGCTCAGTAGGTGCCACGGGCATGAGGGCCAGGTACTTTGAGAACGCCATCGCCGAACTGATGCATCTGAACGGCGAAGACGGCGACCTGAAGCTTAGGAGGTGCCTTGGCAATTCCAGCATGCTGTCCTGCGATGTTTCCGCGGGCTTCGACCCCGCTTACGCCGGTGCGTTTGAGAAGAAGAACGCCGCTTTCCTGGGGAAGGGCGTATGCTTCAACAAGTTCACGGGCTCCAGGGGCAAGGGCGGCTCGAACGACGCCAACGCGGAGTTCATGGCGCGCTGCCGCAAGATCATGGACGAAGGCAAGGTCAAGTTCCAGACTGCCGAGCTGGGCAAGGTCAACCAGGGCGGCGGCGGCACCATCGCGTATATCTGCGCGCTTTACGGCATGAACGTGATCGACTCCGGTGTGGCGGTGCTCTCCATGCACGCCCCCTGGGAAGTCATCTCCAAGGCTGACCTGTACGAAAGCTACAAGGCGTACAAAGAGTTCGCTCTGAAGGCGTAGGAATGAAGAAAACATACACCGTCACAGGCATGAGCTGCGCCGCCTGCGCGGCAAGGGTAGAAAAAAGCGTCAAGGCGCTTGAGGGCGCCGGCAGCGTGAGCGTCAATCTGCTCACCGGCACGATGACGCTGGAAACGGAAAGCTTAAGCGACGATACCGTTATCTGCGCCGTAAAGGATGCCGGCTACGGAGCGTTCGTAAAGGGAGGGGAAGCGAAAAGCGCTTCCCCTTCAAAAGCTGACGCCGGAAATACGGAACTTGGCACAAAACGCAAAGTACTGATCTGGTCGGTCGCGCTGCTCATACCGCTTATGTACGTCAGCATGGGGCATATGATAGGTCTGCCGCTCCCGCGGGCGGTGAGCCACGACGGGAGTCCCGCGAATTTCGCCCTGCTGCAGTTCGTGCTGTGCATACCTATTGCGATCATCAACTGCGGGTATTATACGCGGGGGTTCCGTGCGCTGTTCAAAAGATCCCCGAATATGGATTCGCTGATCGCCCTGGGTTCGGCATTCTCGCTGGTATACGGCATCTTCACGCTTTTTCTTATGAACGATGCCGTTATCAGGGAAGGCGCCGAAGCCGCGATGAGGTACGCGCATAACCTGTATTTTGAGTCTGCGGTCATGATACTTGCGCTTGTAGATGTAGGCAAGTATATGGAAGCCGTTTCCAAAAACAGGACGGGCGACGCGCTGAGGAAGCTGGGCGAACTTGCGCCTCAGACCGCGCTGCTGGAAAAAGACGGCGCTGTAACGGAAGTGCCCGCTTCCGCGCTTAAAGCCGGCGATGTTGTGCAGGTCAAACCCGGCGGACGCGTACCGGCAGACGGAGTGATAATCGACGGCGGCGCCTCCATGGACGAAAGCATGCTTACCGGGGAAAGCATTCCCGTGTACAGGACCGTGGGCGAGAGCGTATCCACCGCCACAGTCGCCACGGACAGCTTTTTCCGCATGCGGGTGGATAAGACGGGCGACGAGACCTCGTTCAGCCGCATTGTAAGGATGGTAGAGGAAGCCAGCGCTTCCAAACCTCCCATAAGCAGGATGGCGGACAGGATCGCGGGTATATTCGTGCCTATCGTGATAGCGGTGAGCCTGGCCGTGTTTGTGATATGGCTCTTCCTGGGCGCGGCTTTTGCGGACGCTTTGACGAGAGCGATCTCCGTGCTCGTGGTGTCCTGTCCCTGTGCGCTTGGGCTGGCAACGCCGGTAGCGGTAATGGTCGGCACGGGGCGCGGAGCGGAAAAAGGCATACTTTTCCGTGATGGAGAAGCGCTGGAGCTGGCGGGACGCGCCAAGCTGGTCATCGCCGACAAGACCGGCACATTGACCATGGGCGAACCTGCGATATCCGGCATATACCCGCACGGCATCGACAAAGAAGAGCTTATCGCTTACTGCGCGGCGGCGGAGACGCACAGCGAGCATCCCCTGGCGAAGGCGATCGCGGCGTATGCGAAAAAAAACGGCTTGAATGCCCATAACGCGGAGTCTTTTGAC
>JAFZLE010000357.1 GCA_017551645.1 Clostridia bacterium
AAAGAAATCCACGCCTATGAAGCTTTCAAACCGCTCCATCAAACCTTCTCCTTCGCTTTTACGCCACCGCGAACATCAGCAAAAAGGCGATAAGCAGCGAGTAGATACCGGTGGTCTCCGCTATGGCGCAGCCCAGTATCATGTTGGTCCTCAGGGTGCCCGCCGCTTCGGGCTGCCGGGCCATGCCTTCCAGCGCCTTGCTCACCGCGATGCCTTCACCGATGCCGGGGCCGATGGCTCCGAAGCCCATGCAGATGCCCGCGCCGATGGCGCAGCCCGCCTTGATGATCGCCTGTTCCATACTATATACCTCCAAATTATTGTCGTAATTTTATGCTCACGGGAATCTACCCTTAAAATTTCAGTTCTCCGCCGGACAGCTCCCCGCTATGTACACCATGGTCAGCAGGCTGAACACCAGCGCCTGCACGAAGGCTGAAAACAGGTCAAAGTACAGGCTCAGCACCGCCGGCACGCCCAGCGCCAGCACCGGTACGCCGGAGAGCAGCCCCAGGGCCTCCAATATGCCGAACACGCCCACCAGCAGGCTCACCGCACCCAGTATCGCGCGCCCCTTTTTGTGCTTCCTGAGCCCGGTCGCCAGCAGCAGGGCTCCTGTAAGCGCCAGCGCGGCGCCCGTTATCCAGCCGCCCGAAGCGACGAGCTTTAGCACTATGGCGGAAAACATTGACAGCGCCGTGTAGAGTATGCCCGTAATGACGCCGCCGCCCGCGATGTTGCCGAAGTGACGGAACGCCATGGATACGGGCTGGGCGATCTCGGAAATGATGTTCATGGGCGTCATGACGGCTATGGGCTGGGTAAAGCCTTTCAGCCAGCCGAAAAAGCCGTCACGCTTGATATTGTTGTACCAGATTATTGCTGTGACCGTGAGCGCCCATACAAGCGTGCAGCTCAGGTCCGCGGTGACGGAGCGCAGAAAGCCCGTCATGCCGATCAGCGAGCCGCAGATGGAGAACAGGAATATGGTCAGGATGAACGGCGTCCAGTGGGCGTTGTGCTCGCCCATGGAGTCCACCACCATGTTCCTTATCAGCAGCACGCCTTTCTCCGCCAGCGCCTGCGCTCCCTCCGGGCGGGTCTTGAGCCCCTTGCCCAGGCGTATCATGGCGGTGACCAGAATGATCGTCACCACCAGGCAGGACACCGTGGTCTGGGTTATGTTTATGCCTCCCAGTATGGGGATGGTATAGTAAATATACGGGCCCGTGACCTGTACGTTCACTTTTTATCCCCCTTTCCGAAAAAGCTCTTGAGCATAAGTATGGGGCGCACGAACAGAAGCGGTATCACCAGCGCGAACGGATCTACCAGCCCGCTTTTGTAAAACGCGAACAGCAGCCCCGCCAGCACCAGCAGCCTTATGATATAGGACAGGCGGATCACGCTTTTGCCGCCCTTCACGTCCTGCTCTTCCGCCTTGTCGGCGGCGCTCATGGCGCCCACCGCCATAAAGAAGAAGTTTAACGTGGCCAGCACCGCGCCTACCGCGCCGCCCAGGATCACCTTGCCGTCAAAACGGCCTATCAGCGCGAACACGCCCAGCATCAGCGCCGTTAAGACCAGTTCCCCGATGAATATATATAAAGTCTCTTTGAGTACCAGCTTCCGGGAATCCATTCCCGCCTCCCGCGTCAGTCGTGAGAATTGAAGTTCGGCTTGTCACTGTCGGGCTTTGGCTTGTTAAGCAGCCCCATCGCCGTAAAGGATGCCTTGAGCGCCATGAACGCGCTGTAGAGCCCCAGCGCCGCGCCCGCGAGCACAACCCACACGCCCAGACCGTATTTGTTCCTGAGCCAGATGGCTCCATACACGAACAGCATCAGCGGCGCGGCCACGCTTATCGCCAGCTCCGTGAGCCACATGAGCGCCCGGGCCACGGCCACGTATTTGCCGACGGAAGTGCTCTTTTTGTCCATATTGAAGATTATAACAAAAAACAGGCCGTAAAACAAGCCCGAAAATCAGGAAAAGTGGCCGGCAAGGCGCGTGTTTCCGCCGGCCGCATCACGTATTTCCGCCAAAACAGCGCGGCGCGGCGATACGCGCCCCGGAAAACGGGGAAACGCAGGCCGCGCTGTATGCATCTCCTCGCGCCCGAAGGCGCGTATATGCTTTTTTAATCCGCTTTCAACGCCCGCAGCGCGTTCAGCGTGGCGACCAGCAGCATGCCTACGTCACCTATCACCGCCAGGTACATGGGTATGGTGATGAACAGCCCCAGTATCAGTATCAGGAACTTGACCGCCAGGGAGATGACTATATTCTCCTTTGCTATCTTCACCGTCCTGCGGGCGATATTAAGCGCGCCGGGCAGGCGGTTTAAGTCGTCGTCCATGATTATCACGTCGGCGGTCTCTATGGCGGCGTCGCTGCCCAGACCGCCCATGGCCGCGCCTACGAACGCCTCCGCCAGCACGGGCGCGTCGTTTATGCCGTCCCCGGTGTACAGGGTCCTGCCTTCGCGGGAGACCTCCCTGAGCTTTTCCACCTTGCCCTCGGGCAACAGCTCCGCGTACACACCATCCAGCCCCGCCGCGCGGGCGACTTCCTCTGCCGCCGCGTGTTTGTCGCCGGACAGCATCACGGCTTTTCTGATACCCATGCGCTTAAGCTCGCTTACCGCCTGCGCCGCGGAGGGCTTTAAATCGTCCGAGACCTGTATGCTGCCTATGAATTTTCCGTCCGCCGCCACCAGCACGCTGCCGCCCGCGGAAGGCACTTCCACGCCCTCAAGGCGCATGAGCCGCGCGTTGCCCGCCAGCACCCTTCTGCCCTCCACCAGCGCCACCACGCCCATGCCGGGCTTTTCCTCTATGAGGCTGCTGTCCGGGTGCTCGCCCGCCAGCCCCGCCACCGCCCGAGCCACGGGATGGTTGGAAAAACGTTCCGCCGCCGCGGCAAGCCGAATAAGTTCTGTTTCGCTGATACCCGCGGGGCTTATTCCGCTCACGGTGAACCCGCCCGTGGTCAGGGTGCCCGTCTTGTCAAACGCGCAGATCTCCGCCTGCGCCAGCTTTTCCAGTTCCGCGCTGCCCTTTATCAGCACGCCCTTGCGGGACGCCGCGCCTATACCGCAGAAGAAGGTCAGCGGCACGCTCACCACCAGCGCGCAGGGACATGACACGGTCAGGAACACCAGCGCCCTGTGCACCCAGGTGGCCCAGTCCCCCGTGATAAGTGACGGCACTACGGCTGCCAGCACCGCGAAGGCGAACACCGCGGGGGTATATATCTTCGCGAAGCGGCGGATGAAGTTTTCGCTTTTGCTCTTTCTTTCGGCGGCCTCTTTGGTCATGTTGAGTATGCGGGTCACGGCACTGTCTGCCTGGGGCGCTATGACCCTCGCCTCCACCCGTCCCGTCAGGTTCACGCAGGAGGAGAATATCTCGTCCCCCGCCTTGCGGTCCCGGGGCAGGCTCTCGCCCGTCAGGGAGGAAGTGTCCACAGTGGTGGCGCCGGAAATTATCTCCGCGTCCAGAGGCACCCTTTCGCCCGGCAGCAGCACTATCACCTCGCCCACCTGCACCGTCTCGGCGGGCACCACGGTCTCGCTTCCGTCACGGATCACCCGCGCCGTATCGGGGCGCAGCTCAGCCAGGGCGGAAATGGAGTCCCGGCTCTTGTCCACCGCCAGGTCCGCGAACCACTCGCCCAACCGGTACAGCAGCATCACCGCCACCGCCTCCGGGAACTCGCCCAGTATCAGCGCGCCTATGGTGGCCGCGCTCATCAGGGTCTCCTCTGTGAAGATCTCACCCTCCCGGGCTTCCTTTACCATGCCGAAAAGTACTTCCCGGGCGGCAAAAATGTATATGGCGATGAACACTATCGCCCTCACGGCGCCGGTTATGGGCGCTATCCACGCAAGCAAAAGCAGCGCCGCGCCCAGCAGTATCTCGTACAGCTCGCTCTTCTGCTCTTTTTCCAAATCACTTAACAGCTTCATCTTCCGCATCCTCCGTCACGTGTTCGTAGCCCTGGGTGATGATGCCCTGCACATGCCTGTCCGCCAGGGAATAATAGATCGTTTTTCCCTCCCGCCGGTTCTTTACCAGCCGGTTCTGCTTGAGCACCTTCAGCTGGTGGCTCACCGCGGACTGGTCCATGCCCAGATACTCCCCTATGGCGCATACGCACATCTCGCTTTCGCTCAGCGCGTAAAGTATCCTCACCCGCGTGGGATCGCCGAACACCTTGAACAGCCCCGCCAGCGCCAGTATCCTTTCCTCGTCCGGCGCGTGGGAGCGCATCTTTTCCAGCAGCGCGCTGTGGTCGTGCATATCTGAACCTCCGTTCATATGAATGACTGTTCATATTATATCCGTACGGAACATGCCTGTCAATAGGCCGGCGCAACTTTTTAGTTGAATTCTGTCCGCTGTGATGTTAGAATAGACCCAACTTGCGGGAGGTATCGGATGAAAGACTATCTGAATGACATAAACGGCCGTTTCCCCATTCGCAATTCCCGGGAACAGAAGAAAGCGTTCCGCGCTTACGCAATAAGCGAGGCGCAGGTGGCGGGTTATACCGCACGCACCGTCCCGGAAAACGGCGGGCACGACAACGTGGTGATAGGCGAGCCGGAAAAAGCGCAGATTATATTTACCGCCCATTACGACACGCCCCGGCGGGCGCTCTTTCCCAACTTAATGCTGCCCACGAATCCGTTTCTTAAGGTCGCCTATCTGTTCTCCGTGATCGTACCCATGCTGGCGATAGCCATACTGGCGGGCGTGGCCGTAAGGAAGCTCACGGGACTGGAAGGCATGGCAGGACGGTTTGTATACTTTGGGGTATATGTCGCCGTATATTTAGGCCTGTTCCTGCTGATGTTCCTCGGGCCTGCCAATAAGCACAATATAAACGACAACACCTCCGGCACCGCCGCAGTGCTCACGCTGGCGCAGAAGCTTTCCGGCGATCCTTCCGCCGCCTTCATACTTTTCGACAACGAGGAGAAAGGCAAAAAAGGCTCCAAAGCCTTCGCCGCCTCCCATCCGGATATAAAGACCGGCACCCTCGTAGTGAATCTGGACTGCGTGGGCAACGGGGACACGTTCATCGCCGGCGCGTCCTCTTCCGCCATGAGCGACCCCCGCTTCCCCACCCTCAAAGCCTCGCTGGAACATGCGGGCGGCAAAGTGTTCCCCGCCTCAAAAGCCGGAATGAACAGCGACCACAGGAGCTTTGACAGGAGCGTGGGCATCGCCGCCTGCCTGTACAAAAAAGGCGTAGGCTATTACACCCCCCGCATACACACGGGCCGCGACACCGTCGCCTCCCCCGAAAACATCGAAAAGCTCACCGACGCGCTTAAGGTGTTTGTGAAGGCGGAATAAGCATGGATGCGATCTTCTTATTTGTCATCATGGTCTGTTTATCACGATCTGCAGCAGTATATGATGAAAAGCTGCTGTTTTCAAGTTATGTGCATATCCCGAAGTGGCTGGCTCGTCTGTTGGTTTCCGGTCATTACCCAATAAGCAAAACAAAAAACCCGCTTGAGAACAGACAGAAACTCACAGTAATGAGTCTTATGCTTTACGCCCTTATCCTGCTATGCTTTTTATGCTGTGTAATAAACGGCCGTACTCTTGAACCTGTGGAATGGATGGAAGTAGTCTCCTACAGTTGGAGATTCACTGAGATTAGTTTTTACAACAGTACCGAAATACTAAACGGGCGTATCTTGGCTACATGCTTCTTCTTTGTTGTTTTGTGCTATGCTGTGAACGATTTCCGGTTATTTATAAAACCATCCTACTCCGACAGCAAAAAAGGAATCGTAAGCATTGTCCTGGTTTGTATTATAATACTGGCATTGGTCATCTGTATAATAGGCGGAAAAAACGCCCTCGTTCAATGGCAGAAGATAAATGGTTTCTCAACATAGAAAGCATAAAAGATTATTGGTTGCATATAAAACACAAAAATAGAAAAAGGGACTGGCAGCGACGCGCTTGCAAAGTTTGTGAAGGAATAACGTATGATATTTGAATTCGGGCATCAAAAAGTTGATATCGACGTTGAAAAGACGAGGCAGTTCTATCATGACGCCTACGAGATTGACTGCGACTGCGATGGCTGTGTCAATTTCGTAAAGGCCGTTGATACACTGCCCGTATCTGCCAATACCTTTTTTGAGGATTTGGGAATCGATTTGAAAAAAGCGACTGAAATATATGTGTGCTGCCAAAACGATGATGGTACCCTTTTATATGGCGGATTCTGTCATGTATGCGGCACCATACTTGACAGCGACAGCTTTTGGGGTGAAATGGCTCAAAAAGGCAACGATCCATTCCACGTTTGTCCGCATTTTTCGGTCTACTTCCATAACAGAGTCGATTATCCTCACAAGGAAAACTTTCCAAAACCCGTGATACAGCTTGAGTTCTTTGGAAATATCCCGTGGGTGCTTGACAAACCCTGTGACTATTAACGTTTTGACAGACTAACAATATTTATAAATATACACAAAAACGGATAATCAGGAGGACTGTATGATTTTGAAACTAACGCCCGCAGTAGTTGCATTGGCAAAGGGTCTGCCTATAGAAGAAAGCGCTCCGGTTTTGTTTGACCCGGATACATATGAGTTCTTCTCTCCCGACGATGAAATACCGTCAGCAATTCTCCGGGAAACTCTGGTAGAATTCCCAAAGGTTCGCCGTGTCGATGTACAAAGGGCATATGTGGAATATCTGAACGACAAGAGCATATCTGCGCAGTTCAGAAATCTGACCGATGAGCAGTTCTGGCACAAATTCTGGAAAGTATTCGATGACGGCAGTATCCGCCTAACGGACTTCTGTCAGTTTGAGGAATCCTTTTATCTGAAAGCCGTTAAAGAATGGTGCAAAGAGAACGGAATTGCTTGTTATGTGAAAAGCGGAGAATAATCTCACAAACACGAACCGCCCGACCCATTTATTGGATCGGGCGGTTCGTATTTCGGTTTTATTCCCCTTTTCTCCCTATCAGTTCATCCGCCTTTTTGCTCACTTCGTCCAGGCGCGTTTTGAGCGCGTAGCCGCTGCCCTGGTACAGGCAGTACAGGAAGGTCTTGGCGATCTCCCACATCTGCTTCCGGTCCTCCGGGGACAGCTTCACCAGCGCCGCGGCGCTTTTGAGCAGCGCGCCTTTGTCCCGGGTCAGGTCCTGCAGTGTGCGGGGATTCGCGGCGGAGAGTATGTCGAACAGGGTGTCGGTCATGTAGCGGCGCTTTTCCTCGCTCATGCGCCGGAACCATTCCTTCTGCCCCCCGCTTATCATCAGCCCCGCGAAGCCCAGGCGGTCCCGTGTGACGAACTCGCCGTTTTGTATCCGCCAGGTGTAGGGATTGTGCTGCATGAGCCCCACGGACGTGGAGTCCACCACAGTAAACGCGGTGTCCTGCTCCATCATCATGCCCACCATGCTGGACACGGGAATAAAGCGCTGGACGCGGTCCTTTATGGCCCGGTAGCCCTTCAGCGCCAGCGTGTCCTCGTCAAAGCCGGGTCCGTCGTGGGAGTACACGCCTATGATGCGCCGCTGAATGTCCTCATCGCAGAAGGCGGCAGCGTACACCGCCAGATTCCCGCCCTTGGAGTGGCCGCCCACCCGCAGGGGCGCGTTTATCCGGGCGGCCACGCGGTTTAAGTACTCCACGCTGCGCGCCTGGGCGGGCACGGGAGTGGTGAAGGCGAGCATGAAGTCTTCCTTCCAGCCGACTATCGTGGAGTCCGTACCTCTGAAGGAGATATACGCGGTGCCGTCCGGCAGCAGGAAGGTGACCGCCGCGAACTGCTTGGTCTCGCTCTCGGAAAGCTCGTCCGCGTACCAGAGCGCACGGCTGTCCTTAAAGCGGGGCATGGTCGCGGCCAGACGCAGCAGAAGCCGGTTGTCGTCCTCCCTTATGCCAAAGTCGTCCACCTGTTGGTCAAGCTCGCTCAGGGCGCAGGGCATACGCCTGGCCGCGCTGTCGTACTCTATGTACGCCAGCTGGGCGAATATCAGGCTGTCCACCCCGCCAAACGGGTTTTTGAGCAGCGTGTCGCAGCCCGTTTGCTCCATGTAAGCGTGCAGGTCAGCCATCCTGAGAAAGCTCCTTAAGCACCCGGGCGTAGGAAACGGCGTCCAGCCAGCACTTGACCAGCGTGCCCTCGGCGGTGTATTCCTCGCTGTCCACCATACCCTTGGAATGTATCATGTTGAGCGCCCCGCCCCTGGAGTAGGGCACCAGTATCTCGGCGTAGTGGCGCATTTTGGCGATCTCGTCGCTGATGCGCTGCTTTAACATGTCCAGCCCGTCGCCGTTCAGGGCGGAGATGACCACGCCGTCCCCGTCCAGTTCCAGCGCGGGGGCTTTCAGCGCGTCACACTTGTTGTACACCTCTATCACTGGCTTGTCCTGCGCGCCCAGCGACGCCAGCACCTCCCCCACCACCTGCCTCTGCTTCGCGGCGAAAGGCGAGGAAAGGTCGTTCACTATAAGCAGCAGGTCGGCGCTCACCGCCTCCTCCAGTGTGCTTTTGAACGCCTCCACCAGCGAGTGGGGCAGCTTGTTTATGAAGCCCACCGTGTCAACCACGTCGCACACGCGGTTGTCCGGCAGCTCCACCCGGCGGGTCACGGGGTCCAGCGTGGCGAACAGCTTATCCTCCACGAACACGTCCGCGCCGCTCAGGGCATTCAGCAGCGTGCTTTTGCCCGCGTTGGTGTAGCCCACCAGCGCCACGGTCACGTTCTCGTCCTTGCTGCGGCGGCGGCGCCTGAGATCCCGTTGGCTTTCCAGCTGCCTGAGCTTGTTCGAAAGCTCGTCTATGCGGCTTCGGATGTGCCGGTGGTCGCTTTCGAGCCTGGTCTCGCCGGGGCCCCTGGTGCCTATGCCGCCGCCCAGACGGGAGAGCGCATCCGAGGAGCCCGCCAGCCGGGGCAGACGGTATTTGAGCTGCGCCAGTTCCACCTGCAGTTTGCCCTCGCTGGTGGCGGCGCGCTTGGCGAATATGTCCAGTATAAGGCTGGTGCGGTCGATCACCCTTACGCCCAGCGCGTTTTCCAGGTTCTTCTGCTGGGAGGCGGTGAGCTCCCCGTCCGCTATGGCCAGGTCCACCTCCAGCGTCTGGCAGGAGAGCGCCAGTTCCGCCGCTTTGCCGCTGCCTATATACGTAGCGGTGTCGGGGTGGGAAAGCTTCTGGATCTCGCGGGACACTATAACTGCCCCCGCAGTGTCCGCCAGCGCCGCCAGCTCGTTCAGGCTGTCCTCGCCGTCGATGGAGATGAGCATCACCTTTTCCGCTTCCTGGGTGATGCCGCCCTCTTCTATGGCTTTCCGGACGCGCTCCTCGCTG
>JAFZLE010000358.1 GCA_017551645.1 Clostridia bacterium
CAGGTTCATCATCTCCGACTTCAGCGCGATCGAAGCGAGAGTCATAGCGTGGCTGGCGGGAGAACGGTGGCGCTTGGATATGTTCGCCCGCGGAGGCGATATCTACTGCCAGAGCGCCAGCCAGATGTTCAAGGTCCCGGTCGAAAAGCACGGCGTAAACGGGCATCTCAGGCAGAAGGGAAAAATAGCCGAGCTGGCGTGCGTCGCTGAAGGCGAGCCTGTGCTCACGGATCAGGGACTTGTGCCGATACAGGACATAATGCCGGATATGCTGCTCTGGGACGGCGAAAACTGGGTACGCCACGACGGAGTTGTTTACCGAGGCGAAAGAGAGGTTATGACTTATGAGGGACTCACAGCGACCTCCGACCATCTCGTCTGGATCGAAGGGGAACCGGAGCCGGTACGGCTTGGGATCGCCGCCGCCCGCGGCGCACATCTCGTTCAAACCGGAGATGGTAGGCAGGCAATACGGCTGGGTGACCGTAATAAGCCCGGAGAAGAGATGGAGCCGGAAATGGAACCACTGCTATGTCCTTACCAGATGCGAAGGGTGCGGCGCTGCCCAATGGCAGGATCTGAACAGCCTTACCAGCGGCAGGTCGAGGGGCTGCCAGGTTTGCTCGCACCCGAAACAGATACCCAAATGGCTGGAAAGGAGACTGACCGCAGCCAGGCAGAGGTGCGAAAATCAGGCCGATCCGGAATATCGGAATTACGGCGGCAGAGGGATACAGTTCAGGTTTCCCAGCATTCTGGAAGCAGGCCTGTATCTTATGAACGAGTTCGGTCTCCCGGACAGGTCGATGGAGCTGGACCGGATCGACACGAACGGGCACTACGAGCCCGGGAATATCCGCTTTGCGACACGAGCGCAGAATCAGGCCAACCGAAGGAACACGATCCTGAGCGAGTTCGATCAGCAGTATTGGCCCTATGCCCGCAGCGTAGTTGTACGGAAACTGTCGGGCGGGCTGACGCGGGACCAGATCATCACGGATGCGGAAAGGGCGGTAGCGGAGAAACGGAAACGCTGGCGTTTGATAAGCGCAAGGCTCGACTTTATGACATACGAAATGCCGGACCGCATCACCGTTTTACCGTATCGAACCGCCTCGTCCACAACTGCGGCTACGGCGGCTCTGTCGGAGCGCTGAAAGCCATGGGCGCGCTGGATATGGGGCTGAAGGAAGAAGAGCTTCACCCGCTGGTGGACGCCTGGCGGAAATCTAACCCGCGCATCGTCGCCCTCTGGTGGGCCGTAGACGACGCCGTAAAGAAAGCCATCCGTGGACGGACAGAGACTGAGACGCACGGCATGCGGTTCAGCTGCCGCAGCGGCATGCTGTTCATCACCCTTCCCTCCGGCAGACGCCTGGCGTATGTGAAGCCGAAAATATGCATGAATCAGTTCGGGGGCGAGTCCGTCACCTACGAAGGCGTAGGCACAACCAAGAAATGGGAGCGTATCGAAAGCTACGGGCCCAAGTTCGTGGAAAACATCGTGCAGGCTATCAGCAGGGACATACTGTGCTATGCCATGCGCACGCTCTCCCACTGCTTTATCTGCGGGCACGTCCATGATGAGCTTATCATCGAGTGCAGCCCGAGCGTGTCCCTGGAAGCCGTATGCGGGCAGATGGGCCGGACGCCGCCCTGGGCCGAAGGCCTGCTACTGCGGGCGGACGGGTACGTCACACCTTTCTATAAAAAAGATTAGGAGGTAGACATGCGAGATTTAAATATCGCTTACGGCAAGAGAGTCAACTCGAAGACGTGGACCAACTCAACGACTTCCTGGGACGCTCTGTGTGAACGGTTGTGTCATACAGCCGTAACCGGCGAGACTGCTGCTCAGTATCACGCAATGACGCGCGAAGAGCGCAATCTTGTCAAGGACAGAGGCGGTTTCGTGGGCGGCCACCTGAAAAACGGCATACGCAAAACTGAGAACGTAGTGTGCCGATCGTTTCTCACACTGGATGCCGACGACGCGGAACCGGGTTTCATTGAGCGTTTTGAACATGAGTGCACGTACGCGGCGATCATTTACACGACCCACGGGCATACGCCTGAGGCGCCCAGGGCGCGCATAGTGCTGCCGTTTGATCAGGACATTCCCCCCGAACAGTACGCACCTGTCGCGAGATATTTTGCCTCTGAATGGGGCATCGAGCAGTTCGATCCCTGCTCGTACAAGACCAATCAGCTTATGTTCTGGCCAACCACGCCTGCAGACATGGATTACGTATGCAAGGTAATCGACGGCCCATGGCTGAACGCCACTGTTTTCCTTGGTAAATATCCATTATGGCGCGACTGCTCTCAATGGCCGGTCTCTGAGAAAGAGAAGAAGATCAGAGTCTCAGACGGGAGAAAGCAGGAGGATCCGCTTCAGAAGGACGGCATCGTCGGCGCTTTCTGTCGGACATACAGCATAAGTGGCGCGATCGAAAAGTATCTGCCAAACGTATACGCGCCTTCTGCTGTTGAGGGACGTTACGATTACATCCCGGGCGAAGGCGCGGCGGGCGTAGTGATATATGACGACAAGTTCGCCTACAGCCATCACGGCACTGATCCCGCCGAAGGCAGGCTGCTTAACTCCTTTGACCTTGTCCGCCTGCACAGATTCGGAGATGGAGAAGGCTCGTTCCAGCAGATGTGCACCTTAGCCGAGGAAGACGAACTGGTGAGCCAGACACTGCAGGCGGAGCGTACAGCGCAGGCACAGAAAGATTTCGAAGAGATCAAGTCCGGCTGGGAAGAACCGCTGCCATTCGGGAGACACACCGTAATGCCATTCCCTCTGGACGCGCTTCCGCCAACCATGCGGGATTATGCGGCCGCGCTGTCAGAAAGCGTACAGACGCCGGTCGATATGGCTGGATGTTCCGTCCTCAGTGTGATCGCCACAAGCGTTCAGGGAAAATACAGGATACGCGGAAAACCGGACTGGGTCGAACCGCTGAACATCTACCTTACGGTAATCGCACCGCCTTCCGAGAGAAAATCTGCCATCCAGCATGCTACCGTGCGGCCAGTAAGCGACTTTGAAAATCGTGAGAACATAGTCAACGCCGCGGCTATCGAGTCCAGCAGAATGCAGCGGCGCGTCCTTGAGCGCAGGCTAAAAAGCAAGGAAGAGCAGCTGGCAAAGGGCACGATCCAGCAAGAGGAAGTGGATACGCTCATTAAGGAGCTTACAGAGCATCAGGTGCAAAAACCTCTTCGTCTCTTCGCGGACGACATAACGCCGGAAAAGTTAGCCTCGGTTCTTTCGGAAAACGACGGCAGGATGGCTCTGCTTTCCAGTGAAGCCGGCATTTTCGACACCCTTGCAGGCGCGTACTCCAAATCGGTGAACATCGACGTGATGCTGAAAAGCTACTCCGGTGATCAGATCCGCGTGGACCGAATCGGGCGTGAAAGCGAGAACATCATGAATCCCACACTGACGGTGCTCCTGATGGCGCAGCCCAGCGTGATCTCCAGAGTGCTGAGCAACGAAACGTTCAGAGGCCGCGGCCTGACTGCCAGGTTTCTTTACAGCATGCCGGTGTCAGCCATAGGAAGCCGGCAGTACAGAAGCGCTCCCGTTCCCCAGAATGTGTACAAAGCCTATGAACGTCAGGTGTTCGATATGCTTGAGGATGAATACAGCGCGGAACCCGAGCTTATCACCCTTTCACCTGAGGCCGACACGCTGCTGGAAGCGTTCTCTCAGGAACTGGAGCCGAAACTGGTAAAGGAATACGCAGAGATCTCAGACTGGTGCG
>JAFZLE010000359.1 GCA_017551645.1 Clostridia bacterium
GCCTGCGCCAGTTTCGACATGTTCAGGGACTTTGAGCACAGGGGCGAGGAATTCAAGCGCATAGTCGGGAACCTGAAATAAACGAAAACTTCAGAAGGCTGTGACAAACAAATATCGACGACCGGAAACGGGTTGTCGATTTTGTGTCTGAAAGCGACAGGAGGACAATATGGCTAAGACTGCCGAAAAGGACGGGCGTACCGCAACGTTAGTGATCGTGGCGTGCATAGTGCTGATAGCGGCGCTGCTGATCATCTACGCGCTTCCTGACAGCCGAGTCAAAAACGTGCAGGTCAGCTATCTGGGTTCCGCGCGGGAAAAAGCCGTGAATCTGGGGCTTACAGACGCGGATTTCGTGCGCCGGAGCGGCGTTACGGGGCAAAAGATAGGCAACAGGAGCGAGTGGGAGAAGCAGGCGCAGCGCAACATAGCGTCCATGGGCTATTTCAAACTGGACGGCATAAGGGTCAGCGGGACCAGCGCGAACCTGGTAATAAGCGTAAGGACGCCTCTGGTCACCGTGTCCACGGCAGGCAAATACGTGACGCTGGATGAGGACAAATACGTGCTGAGCATATCTGATGTGCTCACAGGCGCGGAGCCGATAAAGGTGTACGGCGCGGAACTCAGATATCCGGCCCAGGGCGAGATAACAACCGGTGTGACTTCAAAACTGGACGACGCGATAGAGATCGCCAAAATTATACGAGACAACGGACTCACGGGCGTCTTTACGGACATATCCATGCTGGACAATCAGGAAGTGAGGCTGAGTACTTATAAAGGAGTGCCGGTGAAGATCAATCTGAGGTTCGATGTGGCGACTTCGCTCGATATAGCCAAGAGCATGCTGGATAAAGGCGTGAACGACGGCAGCATAGAAGTCGCGGGGGAGAACGGGTATCATAAACCCGCCCCGGATGATTTCCAGTCCACGAAAGGCATGTAGAATTTTTATTGTAATACTTTTGAAATATTTCCATAAAACATATTTACATTTTCTGCCCCGGGGAGTATAATACCCACATAGTGAATCGGGGGCACAGGCAGACTTGGCTTGGAGAAACGAATAGATGAAGACGAGGGTAGCGGCTATCGAGTTCGGCACCTCGAAAATAGTGACCGTTATTGCCCAAAGCAGCGCCAGAAGCAATCATTGTCAGATAGTGAGCTGCGGCAAGGTGAACTATGCCGGATACGGCTCGGGTGACTGGACAGACTGGGATAGTTTAAATAAAGCGATATACAACTCCATAATTGCGGCGCAGAGCGACGCGGGTACGCCGATAAAAGACATTTATATCGGTGTTCCCTGCGAATTCATGCATGTGAGATGCGCCGAAGCCGAAGTGCCCATAAAGGGAGAGAACGGCCGGGTAGGCATAGAAGATATACAGGCAGTGGAGGACATGGCGGCGGACGTCATGAACTTCAAGGATTCCGACGATTACGTGATACACCGCTCTCCCGCCTGGTACAGCGTGGACAGGGGCGCAAAAACAATGGAACCCCAGGGCATGAAGGGCGGATACCTGTCCGCGAAAGTGTCGTTCATAATCGCCAGCGCGGATTTTGTGGACGACATGCGCGACATAATGGGCCATGTGGGGATCACCATAAACGGATTCCTGTCCCCCGCGCTGGGAGAAATGCTTCTGTCCACTGACCCGGGCGACCGTGACAGCGGCTGCGTGTTCGTGGACGCGGGCATGTACAACACCGAGATCTCCATTTTACGCGGCGACGCGATAGTGCATCACGCGGTGCTGCCGATGGGCGGCAACGACATAACGAGTTATCTGGCCGACGAGCTGGAGATCCGTTACGACGAAGCGGAAGAACTGAAGCGCGCGGTCGTAGTGGGCGAAAAGTCCAAGACCATGCTTCTGAACCCTCAGGGGAAGGACAGAAACAGCGCGCTCAGCCAGTATAAGCCCGAGGTGGTCTGCAAACTGGTGGAGGTCGCCCTGGAAAAAACGGCCAACGTTATACGAAAGGTGATCGAAAGCACCAAGGGAGAGCTTGCGCTCAAAAGCGTGGTGTATGTCACGGGCGGCGGGCTTGCGTGCCTGAGAGGCGCGGCGGACTACCTGGAGAACTATCTGGGCAGGAAGGTCAAACTGGTGGATGACCTGCCTACCAACAAGCTCAAAAGCCCGGAGTACGCCAGTACTTTGGGGCTGGTGGATCTGATATTCGACTCCATAGAACAGCGGTATGACGAACAGCAGACGCTGCCTATGAGAGCTCTGGATACATTCAGGGGACTGTTTTCCAAAACACGTCCCGACGATGACGAAGAATAGTCAGAAATTATAGTTTAGGGGGATGCCTTGTGCTGCAGTATGATTTTGACACAACCAATTTTGCCTCGATAAAGGTAGTTGGTGTAGGAGGCGCGGGAACCAACGCGGTTAACCGCATGCTGGACAGAGGCCTTAAAGGCGTGGAGTTCATCGCGGTAAACACCGATAAGCAGGCTCTGGAGCTGAGCAAAGCGCCTGTGAAGGTTCAGATCGGCGAGAAGCTTACCAAGGGTCTGGGCGCGGGAGCGAATCCGGACATAGGCAAGCGCGCCGCTGAGGAAAGCCGTGAGGAGCTGCTCAACGTCATCCAGGGCGCGGATCTGGTATTCGTGACCTGCGGTATGGGCGGCGGCACCGGCACCGGCGCGGCTCCCGTCATAGCGGAGATCGCCCGCAATCAGGGTATCCTGACCATAGGCGTCGTGTCCAAGCCTTTCGCCTTTGAGGGGCGTCAGCGCATGAAGAACGCCGAAAAGGGCATCGCGGAACTGAAGACCAACGTGGACACGCTGGTAGTAGTGCCCAATGAAAAGCTGCTGAGCTTCGTATCCGAAGCGACCACTATGGAAGACGCCTTCCGTGACGCGGACGACATCCTGCGCCAGGGCATCCAGGGCATCAGCGACCTTATCGCGCTGCCTGCCATGATCAATCTGGACTTCGCGGACGTCAGGACCGTTATGGAGAGCAAGGGCCTGGCTCATATGGGCATCGGTACCGCCAGGGGCGAGAACCGCATGATCGACGCGGCGGAAGACGCCATCAAGTCGCCCATGCTGGAGACTTCCATCGACGGCGCCAGAAGCGTGCTGATCAATATCACCGGTTCCCAGGATATGACGCTGTTTGAGGTCAACAAGGCCGCGCAGCGCATACAGCAGTCGGCTGATCCCGAAGCGAACATCATTTTCGGCGCGGGCATAGACGACAGCCTGTCTGATGAAGTGCGCGTGACCGTGATCGCCACGGGCTTTGAGAAACCTGCCGGCGCCCAGAGGGAAGAGGGCTTCACGGCTCTCAGAAGGCCGCGCAGCGTGGACTGCGAGGAAAGGCCCCGCACGGGCGTGCAGCAGCCGCTCATGGGCGACGAAGACGTGCGCCGTGTGAGAAAGGTGCCCCGTCCCGCCCCGACCGGCGAGAACAGGCCTGCCCAGCGCCCCGCTCCCAGACCGGGAACTTCGACCATGCCTCAGCCCCGTACCCGTCCGGTACAGAGCACCCGTGTTCCCGAAAAGAAAGTAGCCAGACCTCAGACTGCCGCGCCTAAGCGTGAAGCCCGCAGAGGCTTCCAGGCGGACAGCGTGAACTTCAGCCTGGACGACGAATAATTTGACCTGACATTATATGGCGGGGGAGCATTCCCTCGCCTATTGTAATGGGAGGAAAACCATGGACATCACCAAAATCGACAAGAATTTCCTGAAAGGCAGCGTATTTGAGGCCGGCGATTACCAGTGGTTCGATATACTTGACAAGCCATTTGAGATCAGGGGACTTGCGGTGCATGACGGCGAGAAATTCTGCCGCCTGCCCCTGAAGCTCCTGCCCAGGCTTTCCGAGGGCGTAAACAGCCTGGCATGGCATACCGCGGGCGGGCGTGTACGCTTTGAAACGGATGCGCCGTCACTCGCTTTCCGGGTGCGCAGCCTGAATACGGGCATGATGAGCCACATGCCCCTGACCGGCAGCGCGGGCATAGACATATACTCTGACGGTGTGTTCGCCGCTTCCGTGCGCCCCATGAACGACAGGGGCGGGTATTTTGAGGGCGCCGCGAACCTGGGCGAGGGCAGGCATTCCATAGAAGTCAACCTGCCGCTGTACAACGGCATAACGAACATGTATGTGGGCGTGTCCAAGGGCAAAAGCGTTTTCGCGCCCAGGCCGTACGCCATAGAGGCGCCCGTGGTCTATTACGGTTCCTCCATAACCCAGGGCGGCTGCGCTTCCCGTCCCGGCAACAGCTATCAGGGGTTCATATCCCGCTGGCTGGATTCGGATCACATCAACCTGGGCTTTTCCGGGAACGCCAAGGGCGAGACAGAGATGGCGGAATATATCGCCTCCCTGAATATGAGCGCGTTCGTGCTGGACTACGACCACAACGCCCCGAATCCGGAGCACTTGAAGGCTAC
>JAFZLE010000360.1 GCA_017551645.1 Clostridia bacterium
GGATTCCGCCGAGCTGTACGGGGTGTGGGAAGTCAAAAAGCTCTACATCCACCTGTCCGATACCAACACCATATACATGGACTGGAACACGCCCTCAGAGGCGCTGGGCGGCAAAACTCCCCTGCAGGTAGCGACCCTGGGTTTCAAGCAGCACAAGTCCCAGCAGAAGGCCTACAGCATGGAGGACGGCAAAAAGTACGACAACACCAAGTTCGGGCTGGTATACTCCGCCGTGGGCGAGGACGTGAACAGGAACGACCTGTTCGAGAATATAGAGCCCGTGCCCGAAAACTACTGAGCTCCGCGGCGCCAAAAAACAAGGCGCACAATGCTCACATCTAAAAACACCAAAGCGCCTGCGAAAGCGGGCGCCCCTTTTATGTCAATCCGTGTAATGCAGGACCGATAACGAAACGATTAATATACCTTCCCGTTTACCCGTATCGCATCATCCCATTCATATTCAAAGGAGCTTATCTTCGTATTCTCCACCACATTGCCGTCTGTGCCGATAAAGCAGGCTTTGCCGCCGTCGACGGCGATATAATACTTATTCTCATAAAACACGTATATCTCGTCGTGAGCTTCTCTCAAAGCCGTTTCCGTCGCGGCTGGGTATACAAGTCCTGCTTCTTCCCTTACGGTCTTTTTTGGGTTCCCCGCATTGTGCGGTATTTCCTTTATTATCACTTCTTCCTTTCCCGTTTCCTCGCTTGACACCACTTCCCTTATATTCCCCGCGTAATAGTCTGATATCCTGACATCGAATGCGGTCGTCTGATAGACCAATTTCCCATTTATGTCATATATGTCGTAATCGCACAGTTCCCACCATCCGTCATTCATCTCTACCGACGGATAACGCCGCCCTATGAAATACGCGCCAGCTTCGCATTCCTCAGAATACACGGCTCCGTACTCACAGGGGACGACCAGTTTTCTATCGATTATGTCAAACGCCCCCATGCCGGACGGCAGGTCGACTTCGCAAAAGCCATAGTCGGTATAATACTCAATAATATCGAAAGTTCTGATGCAATCATATTCCACCGGTACGACAAGTTCGTATCCGTCATTTATCAAGCCGTAAAGCCCGCCTTTTCCTATACACGCATACCCGTGCACAAACGGTTCCACCGAATCATATTCTTCAAGCAGCTCGGATATACTGACGGGTTCCGCCAAACAGACAGCAAGAGCGCACAGGATTAAAGCAACTGCTGCCAGCAGAACAAAAACTGGTTTCTTTTTCATAAGCTTCTCCATTTATGACTTCAGGATATATTTTTTCACAAAACCCGCCATAAAAACCACAGCGCGGACGTTTTCCCGCGCTGTGGTCGATTTATATGTTGTCAGACGGCGGCTCCGCCCGCGGCTTCGGCTTCGGGCAGGATGTCCTTGAGCCACGCCACCACGTTGTCGCTGAACCAGAACAGCATTATGCTCGCCGCCAGCGCCAGTATCAGGGCGAGCACCAGCCCCGCGATGGCGTAATTGCGCTTGGAGCGGGTCTTGGCGAAAGCTATGGTGAATATGAAAAATATGATGTTGACCCCGGGCAGCCAGGAAAATATCAGCGTAAAAAACCAGTTGATAAAAGATACGCTCTTCTCGCTCTTTTTCTTGTCTTTGCTCATTTTGCAGCTCCTGAATCCTTTTGATAAACGGTATTATACACCAAATGTTACGGCATGTCAAACAAATTGCAATACTTTTGAAATATTTACAGAAGGCGGCCCGCCTGAACGGACCGCCCTCAATTGATCTATTCAATTATGCGGAACGCCTTTTCAGCCGCCTATGCCAGGCCCGAAACCGTTCTTTCGTCATTGCGAGGAAGGAGCGCAGCGAATGACGCGGCAATCCGTTTTCCTGGTTCTGTGAATCGGCGGACACCGCAGACGGCAAGCTTCCCCTATCCGCCTATACCCGGGCCGAAGCCGTTGGGCAGCAGCTCGCTCAGTGTCTTCATCTGCCAGGGGCTGTCCTTGGAGCCCACCCAGACCTCCATGTCCCCCGCGCGGAACTCGTTGAGCACCTGGCGGCAGATGCCGCAGGGCCAGGCGTAGCCGCTGTCGCAGGAGATGTAGATCTTGCTGAAGGAGCGTTTTCCGTGGGCTATGGCGTTTGACACCGCGCACCTTTCCGCGCAGATGGTAGCGCCAAAGGAGGCGTTCTCGAAGTTCGCGCCGGTGAACACCTCGCCCTCCGGGGTCACCAGGCACGCGCCCACCCGGAAATTTGAGTAGGGGGAATAGGAATTGTCCAGCGCGTCTATCGCCAGTTTTATATAGTCTTCGTGTGTCATACTTTCCTCGCCATTCCTGCTTTTTTCCAGCAGCCAGTTTTCCAGCGCGGCCATGCCCTCCCCCGTTTTCGCGGACACGGGGAATATCCTGAGCCCCGGGTTCAGCTTAAGGGCGCGCTCGCCCGCCTTGCCGATATCGAAGTCGAAATAGTTTATCGCGTCCGTCTTGCTTATCACCAGCGCGTCGCTTTTCTGGAACATGAGGGGATACTTAAGGGGCTTGTCGTCGCCTTCCGACACGGACAGCACCATCACGTTCACGTGGGCGCCGGTGTCGAACTCCGCGGGGCAGATAAGGTTGCCCACATTTTCCAGGAACACGATGCCGCCGTCAAACCCCGCCGCATCGAATGCCGCCCTGGTCATGCCCGCGTCCATGTGGCACATGCCGCCCGTGTGGGCCTGTATGCTCTTCGCGCCCAGTTTTTCTATGGCCTTCGCGTCCACGTCCGAGGCGATGTCCGCCTCCATAACGCCTATATTCACCCTGTGCCCTATGTCCTTTATGATGCGGGACAGCAGCGTGGTCTTGCCGCTGCCCGGGGAGGACATCAGGTTCACCAGCGTGACGCCCTTTGCCTTAAGCGCCTGCCTTAATTCCTCGGCGTCCCGGTCGTTGGAGTCGGTCACGCTCCGGGAAAGGGAAATGACCTTCATTTACGCCTGATCCTCCTTGGGGATCTCCACGTTGGGATACTCCACCCTCTCGTGGAAAGCGCCGGAGAGCACCGTGACGAAGGCGGCGTTTATCTTGCTGACATCCGCGAAACTCAGGGGGCTCTCGTCCAGCTGGCCGTCGTCGGTCTTGGCGCGCACCAGCTTCTCTATCAGCGCCCTGAGCGCCTCCGCGTCGGGAGAGGGCAGGGAACGGGACGCGGCTTCCACCGTGTCCGCCAGCATCACTATCGCTTCCTCTTTGGTCCGGGGCTTGGGGCCGGGATAGCGGAAGTCGTTTATGTTCGCCTCCCCGTTCTCGGTAAGGCTCTTGTTGTAGAAGAATATCACGGGGCTGGTGCCGTGGTGGGAAGCCGATATATGGCGGATCTCCTCCGGCAGGCGGTATTCCCTGAGCAGCTGCAGCCCGTCCTTCACGTGGGCGGTGATTATGGCGGTGGACACCCTAGGATCGGTGCGGTCGTGGGGGTTGTCGTTCAGCTGGTTCTCGGTAAAGTAGGCGGCGCGGTTTATCTTGCCCACGTCGTGGTAGTACGCGCCCACCCTGGCCAGCAGGCCGTTGGCTCCCACTTCCACGGCGGCGGCTTCCGCCAGGTTCGCCACGATTATGGAATGGTGGTAAGTGCCCGGCGCCTCAAGCAGCAGGCGCCTGAGCAGCGGATGGTTGGGGTTGGACAGCTCTATCAGGCGGGTGGTGGTGACCACGTTGAATATGGCCTCGAACGCGGGGGTGATGGCTATGCACAGCAGGCCCGCCAGCACGCCGCTTATGCCGGAATACAGCGATATGAACAGCGTCTCCATTACCGCCGCGGAGGAAATGAGCCTTACCGCGAAGGTGGCCACCACGCAGCTCAAGCCCGCCGCCACGCCCGCCAAAAGCACCTGCACGCGGCTCTGCCTGACCTTTAATACCCTTAACGCCACCGTGCCGCTCACCAGTGAGGAGATTACCACGGTGTAAGTGGTCATGTTGAGCAGGCTGCCGCCGCTGGCCGCCAGTGTGGAGGCCATTATCGCCAGGGGAATGTTCACGAACAGCGCCGTCCTGCGGCTCACCAGCAGGCTTATCAGCAGCACGCCCAGCGTGACGGGCATTATGTATACGTTCACTTCCCTTGCCGCTATGCAGCACAGTATGACGATGACCGAGATTATCGCAAGTATCGCCAGTTTCTTGGTGCGCCCGTAGATCATGGGCTCGAACATGTACAGGTACAGCGCCACGGAGAATATCAGCGTTATCACCAGCAGCGCGATGCCCAGGTACAGCCACAGGTCGTAGGAGCTCTCGTTTATCATGCCCAGGGTGTAGAGCATCTGGTACTGGGCCTGGGTGACGATCTCTCCGTCGGAGACGATGACTTCTCCCTTTATGCGGGTGACGGGGGCCACTTTGTCCCTTTCCGCCTCGCGCACGGCTTCGGTGGCGGCTTCGTCGTAGTAGTAATTGGGCCTGATGTATTCGGAGGCGACCTCTACCATGGCCTCCGCCAGCTCTGCGTCGTGGCCCGCGTCGGTCAGGCGGGTCTTAAGGGTATCCAGCGCGCCTTCAACGCCCGACTGCTCCAGGTGGCTGCCCATAAGCTGGTACACCCCGTCCACGGTGTCCGCGAACACGCTGTCCAGTTCGGCGGCGTCCACACTGCCCAGCGCGGCCATGTCCGTGCCGGCAGGGGTCTCCCCGTCCTCTGCGATCTCGCCGCCCAGCGCGGCTTTAAGCCCCGCGAGCCCCTCGGTAAGGGAGGCTTTCACCTCTTCCGCGGCGGTGTCGTCGTAGATGTAGATGCTCTTTACCGCGTTGGCCGCGTCCTGGCGCAGCTTGTCGGTGGTGAGCCTGTCCTCCACATCCTTGGCGGCCTTTAATGTGGTGGGCGCGGGCTGTCCCACGCTTATGTCGTAGCGCGCGGGCGTCACCGCGTAGGACAGCATCACGAACAAAAGCGCGAACGCCGCCACCGCGATCATCATGCCCAGCAGATGCGAGCCGGACACCCGCCGCTGTTTCCTGCGTTTTCCTGTCATTGTCGTTCCCTCTTTGTGCGGATAAAAGTCACTGTCTGCCCGTGAGGGCGGCGTGTTTTTCGTAGGCTTTGACTATGGCCTGCACCAGCTCGTGGCGCACCACGTCCTTGTGGGTCAGGCGGCATATGGCGATGTCGTCCACGCCCTTTAATACTTCCAGCGCCTCCACCAGCCCGCTTTTGCGTATGCCGGGCAGGTCTATCTGGGTGACGTCGCCGGTTATGACCATCTTGCTGCCCGTGCCCATGCGGGTAAGGAACATCTTCATCTGCTCCGAAGTGGTGTTCTGGGCCTCATCCAGTATTATGAACGCGTCGTTCAGCGTGCGCCCGCGCATGTACGCCAGGGGCGCCACCTCTATCTGCTGGCGCTCAAGCAGGCGGGCGAAGGCGTCCGGGCCCAGCATCTCGTTTATGGCGTCGTACAGGGGGCGCAGGTAGGGGTCCACCTTCTGCTGCAGGTCGCCGGGCAGAAAGCCCAGCTTCTCCCCCGCTTCCACCGCGGGGCGGGTGAGGATGATCCTTTCCGCGTCCTTGTTTTTGAGCGCCACCACCGCCATTGCCACGGCCAGGTACGTTTTGCCCGTGCCCGCTGGGCCTATGCCGAAGGTGCAGGTGTTGTGCTTTATGGCGTCCACGTACTTTTTCTGGCCCAGGGTCTTGCACTTGACCTGCCGCCCCTTGAAGGTGATGGCGATCACGCCCTGCATTATCTCCTCTATGCGCTCGGCGTTGCCCTCCCGGGCCAGGTCTATGGCGTAAAGGATGCGGGTCTTGTCTATGCTGTCCCCGCGCTTGATTATCTGGGTGAGCTTTTCAAGAGTGGTTATCGCGGCGGACACGCTGTCCTCCTCGCCGGTAAGGGTTATCTCCCCGCCGCGGGTGAACAGGCTGATGCCCAGTTCCTTTTTGATAAGCTCTATATTCTCGTCGTTAAGTCCGAACAGGGGCATCAGGCTGCCCGCGTCCTCCACTACGAAACTCCTGGTTACGGTAGATACTTCCTGCTCCAAATACTCCTCCTAATGCGCGCCCGCGCTACCTGAGCTGCCCCCGGGCGATAGTGTCGTTGAGCGCCGCCAGGCCTTCGCTCAAAAGCCGGCGCTGCTTTGCCGCCTCTTCCTTCGCTTCCTGCTGGCTAAGTTCAAAGTCCTTTTCTATGCGCTGCCTGAGCTCTTCCAGATCCCTGCGGGCGCGGTTGAGCTTCACCAGCGCGATTATCAGCAGCACGCCCAGCACGATTATCAGTTCCACGGCTATGAGCACGCCGGGCATTATAAGATTGTACAGTACGTCCTGCAAACGGATGCCTTCCTTTCAAAGGGTATACACAGTTATTATATATCACCCGCGGCTATTTTGCAAGCTTGCCAAAAACGCGCCTGTCGGGTATAATTAATATGGGTTTTTATTCGGGAGGAACAAGGGATACGCTGAGCCTGAGTGACAAAAGCTATTTACACGGAAAGCGGGTGCTCGTCGCCCTGAGCGGCGGAAAGGACAGCGTGTGCCTTTTGCGCCTTTTGTGCCTTGAAAGGGACAGGGGCGCGCTCAGTCTGTTTGCCGCCCACGTGGAGCACGGCATACGCGGCGAAGCCTCAAAGCGGGACATGGAGTTCTGCTTTGAGCTGTGCCAAAGCTTTGGCGTGCCGTTTTATTCGCTGGGCGCCGACGTGCCCCGCCTGGCGGAGGAGTCCGGCGAGGGGCTCGAGACCTGCGCCCGGCGGGTAAGGCACGAATTCCTGCAAAAGACCGCCCGTGAGCTTAACTGTGATCTGATTGCCCTCGCCCACCACAGGCGGGACCGGGCGGAAACGCTGCTGATGCACCTTCTGAGGGGCAGTTCCCTTAAGGGCATGGCGGCGATGCCGGAGATCGACCGGAAAGAAAGCGGCGTCACACTGGTCCGCCCCCTGATAGGCGTATCCCCCGGGGAGATAAAAC
>JAFZLE010000361.1 GCA_017551645.1 Clostridia bacterium
AAGCGCTGTTCAGCATGATCCAGGCTTTCGTCCCGGACGCCTGCGTGCTGGACCTGTTTGGCGGCACGGGCGCGCTCGCGCTGGAGGCTATGAGCCGCGGGGCTTCCAGAGCATTTATATGCGACATCTCACGCCCTGCGCAAAAAGCGATAGAGAGCAACATCCGCGCCGTGCTGGGCGAGACCGATACTGTTACGCTGATAAAAGCCGATTACCGTGTCGCGCTGAAACAGCTCACAAATGAAAGATTCGACCTGGTGTTCCTTGACCCGCCTTACGCCGACGAAAGCGCGTACGCAAACAGCCTGTGTTTCCTGCTTGAGCATTCCATGCTGGCTGAAGGCGCGCTTGTAATAGTGGAAAAGCGCAAAGACGCTTCCATTAAGTACCCTGAAGGACTGGAAACGGTCAAATCCCGAAACTATTCCGACACGGTCATCGAACTGCTCAGGAAGGAGGAGACGCTTTGAACGGATTGTTCGCCGGCAGCTTTTCTCCCCCCACCAACGGGCACATAGACATCATAATGAGAGCTGCGCCGCTGTTTAAAACACTGTACGTTGCCGTGATGGCAAACCCGGATAAGGAATACCTCTTCCCTCCGCAGGAACGCATCCAAATGCTCGAAGAATGCGTAGGTCAGCTCAAGAACGTAAAGCTGCTGACCGCTGACGGCCTCACCTCTGTCCTGGCACGCAAACTGCGCTGCGGCACTCTTGTGCGCGGCGTGCGTGACGCGACGGATTTCGACTACGAAAAGAAAATGGCGGACATGAATTTCGCATTAAGCGGCATTGACACGCTGTTGCTTCCCGCCCGCCAAGAGCTTACGCAGGTCTCCTCAAGCCTCGTGCTAGAGATCGCCCGGCTGGGGGGCGACGTGAGCGCATTTGTTCCCGATACAGTTTTGAAACATATAAATACCGCCCTAAAAAAGGAGTGTTAGACCCATGAGTGACTGGTTAGACGAACAGGAAGAGACCAAGAATACCGCTGCTCAGCCCGAGGAAGCGCTCGAACAGTACGAAGACGAGGAATATTCCGAAGAAGAGTACGAGTACGACGACGCCCAGGAGCAGCCGGAAGACGAGGAGTACGAAGAAGAAGATCAGGAAGCCTACGATGATGAGGACGCTGCCGACCAGAATTACGGCACCGAGGACGGCGCTCAGAACGAAGGCGAAGACGTAGTAGAGCCTGATGAAAGCGCTTACATCATGACTCTGCTGGATTATCTTACCGATCTTATCGCCAATCCCGAGGGCGGTTCGTTCATTTCCAAGCCCAGGGTAGACGCTGAGGCGTGCATGAAGATAATCGACAATATCAAGCAGAACATCCCCACCAGCATCGAATACTCCTATCATACCAACAGGCAGAAGAACCGCATTCTGTCAAATGCCGAACAGATAGCCGACAATAAGGTCCAGCTGGCGCTCAACAAAGCATCCAAGCTCAAGAGCGACGCCGAAAAGGCCGCCCGCAAGATCGATGCCGAAGCCAAGGCCAGGAAAGAAGAGATTATCGCCGCGGCACAGGAAGAGGCCAACTCCATCATCGCCAAAGCCAAAGCGCAGGCCAAAAAGCTTATCAGCCAGGACGAAGTCACCCGCCTTGCCCACAAGGAAGCCAACGATATGCGCGTGAAGGCTCGCAAAGAAGCCAACGAGATGCGCCGCCAGGCAGTGGAAGACAGCCTGCTGCTGCTTGACAAACTGCAAACTCAGGTGGAGGGTTCCTTCCAGAACCTGCAAAAGCAGGCGGACGGCGCGCTCTATTCTATCGAACGCTTCCGCGACAAGCTGCTCCCCTCCGACGAAGAATAGATCATTCAGTAATAAATACCGGGCATCCACATTCGGGTGCCCGGTGTCTTTATATCATTTAATATCAAAACGGTATACGTTCACATTCCTTCTGCCCCTTTGGTACATATCGCTGCTTTCCGGTATGGCGGCAGTCTCCAGCAGTTTCCCTCCCGCATGCTCGCATGTTTTCACAGACGCCAGATTATCCGGGTCGCAGGTGATCAGTATATGGTCCAGCCCGTGCTTCTTCGCTAACAGCAAGATCAATCTGACCGCTTTCGCAGCGTAGTGATGGCCTCGGTGCTCCGCTTCCACGGTATAGCCTATATTGCCGCCGAAATACGTGTTCTCGTTGTGGCCGACCCTGAAATCGCAATAGCCAAGATACGTCCCGTCCGCCCTCAGAATGTTGAAGCAGTACGCAGGCAGGTATTTCCTTTCAGGCTGCCCTTCGCTGGTACGCACCAGCTTCAGGCAGATCTCACCGTCGCTCAGGTCGTCTTTGTAAAAGCGCATAACTCCTGTCAGGTCGTGGGCGTAACGCTGTCCCACTTCTTTTTTCCGCCTACCCGCATCAGCCAGTTCAGCGCGTAGTGGCGCGCGTAAACTATATCAGGGTCAAGCGGGATGCTGCTTAATTCATTCAGACCCATCCTGACGGTAAGCCAGTGCTGGCATACGGTCAGGTCGTACATGTCTTCGATCTCTCCCCTGCCTCTGGGGCGCGTCTTTGACAGCGTTTCCTCGACGCCTGCCGGGCTTAGCATCCCTGTAAGCTCGGCAGCATCGCTGGATGTGTCCGCCCAGGGCAGTTCCCATAAGCCCAGGTACCACAAAAGCAGCGCCGCAGCCTCAGTTTTAAGGCTCATAGCCGCCTTGCCCGCCGCGCTGGGCTGTTTCACATATTCCGCTGCTTTTGCGGACAGGGATTCCCTGACCGCATATTTATCGCTCAGTTTGGAAAGC
>JAFZLE010000362.1 GCA_017551645.1 Clostridia bacterium
CTCCTTGTATTCCATAAGTCCGTGAGCCATGAGCAGCAGCCCTTTAACTGCTGTTTCGGGCTCTACCATAAGGCAGTTTATGGGCAGCGCGTCTACGGGAGATATAAGTGTAAACTCGGTTCGTTTCATTTTCTCTCACCTCGAAAGGAGTTATTGATATGCTGGACAACAGCCTGCTTGAGCCGCTGGATTCGCTGAGCGGTGATTTTGGCATCGTTTTGGAACAGGGATGCAAAAGCGTCTGCTTTAACCCCGGCAGGCCGCTCGTAGCGGCCAGCGTCATAAAGCTCTGGGTAATGCTGGCGGCGTTTCAGGCGTTCAAGGACGGCAAACTGGATCCCCTTGATGAATACCGGCTCTCCGCCGCTAACAAGGTGCCTTCCTGCGGCGCGCTCACTTACCTGACCGACGGCCTCATCTTTAAGCTGATCGACTTGGTCACGCTCATGATCATACTCTCGGACAACACCGCCACCAACGTGCTTATAGACCGAATTGGGATCGACTATGTGAACACAGTCGCGCGGAAGCATGGTTTTACCGGCGTCTCGCTGGGGCGCAGGCTTTTCGACGATGAAGCGAACAGCCGCGGCATAAACAATTATGTCGCGCCTTCGGATGCCGCGGCGTTCATGCGCGGGCTGCTCTCCGGCAGCCTTGTATCCCCCGCCGCTTCCAGTGAAATGCTCAGAATGCTTTCTGACCAGCGATTAAACGGCAAGATGCCATTCCATCTGCATTGCATGGGCATACGCTGCGCCCATAAGACCGGAGAGGATGAAGGCATCAGCCACGACGCGGGCATCATCTGCACGCCTAAACCCATAATCGCGGTGTTCATGTGCAACAACGCCGATGTGCCGGCGTTCGAGCGCTTTATACAGGACTGCTCGCTCAAACTCGTGCTGTAATATTTTACCAAAAATGCGTATTCAAATCAAGCAGGTTATAGTATAATCTCTGTGGCGGTATCTTTGGAACCGCACGTTATTCCATTCTATTTTCTGTAAGGCATCCGTTGTGAGCCTGAGCGGAGGTATACCATGCGCAATAAAAAGATCTACTATCTTGTTATCCATTCCATTCTCATCGCCCTGCTGATCCTGCTTGGGATAATCAACATTCCCATGCCCAGCGGCCTGTACATCACTTTCAACATGATCCCCGTCGCCGTAGCCGCCATCGCGCTGGGCACATTTTCGGGCGCGTTCATCGGCGGCGTGTGGGGCATTATCAGCTTTTTACAGTGTTTCGGCATACTGGGTTTCAGCGCCATGGGGGCGGAGCTGGTCGCCATCAGTCCTTTCCTTGCCTTTATTCAGCGCTTCATGCCCAGGCTTCTGGACGGGCTCATACTGGGGCTTGTTTTTGACGCGTTCAAAAACCTCAGGCACTTTCCCGTCAAGGCTTACGTGATCGGTTTCCTCGCGGCGTTTCTGAATACGCTTCTGTTCATGTCCAGCCTGGTCATCATTTTCGGCTCCACCGAGTACATGCAGAATACCATGGCAGGCAAAGGCGTATTGATATATATCGTCACCGCAGTCGGCATAAACGGGCTGGTGGAGATGCTGTTTTCCACAGTGCTCACCGGCGCCATCGCCACTGCGCTTAACGACGCGGGGCTGATCGACCGCCGCCTCAAGACCGCTTTTTGGAGAAAAGAAGCATGATACTTACACTTGACATCGGCAACACCAACATCAAGACCGCCCTGTTCGAGCACAGCGAGCTGAAACAGTACTGGCGCATATCCACCAACCGTACCCAGACCAGCGACGAGTACGGCATGGTCATGCTCAACCTGTTCAACCATGCGGGAGTCAGTCCCTCGCAGGTAAGCGGTATAATCGTTTCCTCGGTCGTACCTACCATCAACTTCACCATCGAGCACATGTGCAAAACGTACTTCGGGCTCACTCCCATGTTTGTCGTACCCGGCATCAAGACCGGCATACACATCAAGTATGACAATCCCAGGGAACTGGGCAGCGACCGAATCGCCAACGCGGTCGCCTGCAACGAACTGTACGGCGGGCCTGCCATATATATCGATTTCGGCACCGCCACCAGCTTCGGCGCGCTCAACGCCCAGGGCGAGTTTTTGGGCGGCGCCATAGTGCCGGGCCTGAAAGTAATGTCTGACGCCATAGTCGACCGCACTGCGAAGCTCCCCCGTTTCGAGCTAATCAAGCCGCCCAGTGCCATAGGCAAAAACACGGTAACCAACCTTCAGTCCGGTATCCTTTACGGGCATGTAGGCATGGTCAAATACCTGATCCACCGCATGAAGGAAGAGCTGGGCGCCCCCTGCCGCGTTATCGCCACCGGCGGCATGGCGCTGCTGGTCAAGGACGACGCCCCTGAGATAGACGTGCTGGACGGTCTGCTCACACTCAAGGGCCTCAGGCTCATATACGAAAAGAACGCATAAAACAAAGCCCGGCATCATGTCGGGCTTTTTCATGCCTGTAAGCTCATCCTTCGGAGCTGAAGGAGAATGTGGACATTACCGCGTCGCTTATGGTCTTGTCAACGCCGAAGAACGTAAATATGTACATGTCTCCGCTCACCAGGTAATACTGCCTGATCTCGGTGTTTTTATAGGTCATGGAAAGATACAGTATTTCCATGGAAGACTGCAGCGTGTATTTACCGCTCTCATCCGAGAAAGTGAGCCCGCTAAGTGCGCTCGTAAACTCCGCTTTGATCTTATCTGCGGCGTCTATAAACGTCTGGTTACTGGCTCCATCGGAAGGACCGTATGTAACAACGAGCCCCTTGTTCTCTGGCGACAGGCAGATCAGGAAACGGGAAGATTCATTAAAGCTTTTGAACAGCCCGTACGCATCCACCGTCTCCAGTTCCTCATTC
>JAFZLE010000363.1 GCA_017551645.1 Clostridia bacterium
GTGCTGCGCGCCGCGCTGGAGACGAAAAAATGACATTCGGGGAATACAATTCTCTGCTGAGCCTTATAATGGATATAGCCAAGCTCATGCTGGTGTCCGGTGCGGAGGTCTACCGGGTCGAGGACACGGTCATGCGGCTGGTATGTGCTTACGGCGGCACAAAACCCCAGGTGACGGCGGTGCCGTCCAACATAATAGTGACCTGTGAGTTTGAGGGCACCGAGCATTCTTCGTCCAGAAGGATAAACAACAGCGAGACAGACATGGAACTGCTGGACAGGCTGAACAACCTGTCAAGAGAGATGTGCGCGTCGACCCCGGACCTTGCCAAAGCGCGCGAAATGTTCGACGCGGCAGTAAACAAAAAGGAATATACTCCATTCCAGCTGTGCCTGGCTTACGCGTTCACCAGCGCGGCGTTCACACTGTTTTTCAAGGGCATCTGGCTGGATGCGCTGGCGAGCCTGCTTATAGGCGGCCTGCTGTATTGGGTCAAGCGGGCGATCACGGCGCAGGGCGGCGGAAACAAGGTGTTCGTGGTGCTTCTGGGCGGCGCGTTCACCGCGCTTATGGCGGCAGTGTGCGTACGCCTGGGCCTGGGCAGGGACGCGGACAAGGTGATCATAGGCGTGGTCATGCTTCTGGTGCCCGGAATAGAGCTTTTGAACGGCTTCAGGGATTTTATTTCGGGAGACATACAGGCGGGCGTCATGCACATATCCGAAGCGCTGTTCCTGGGAATAGTGCTGGCACTGGGTGCCGCGGGAGTGTTTACCGTGGCGGGCAAGATAGGACTGTAGGGGTGAAATATGCTGAGTAAATGGATATTGCCCCTGCTTTTCGCCGCAGGCGGTTCGGTAGGTTTCGCGTTTATATACCACATGCGCGGGAAAAAACTGTGGTTTAACGCGCTGGGCGGCGCGCTTACCTGGCTGGTGTATCTGCTGAGCATGGAAACGGGACTGACCGAAGGACTGTGCTATGCCATCGCCGCCGGTGTGGGCACGCTGTACTCGGAGATAATGGCGCGTGCGCTCAAAACGCCGGTCACCACGTTCGTCATAGCGGTCAACATACCCATGGTGCCGGGCAGTTCGCTGTTTTACAGCCTGCTGGGTTTGCTGGAAAACGACACCGCCACATTTATCCAAAAAGGAAAATATGCCCTGGGCGTATCGGTCGCGCTGGCCATGGGCATATTTGTGGCGACTATGGGTTTCAGGCTTGTGAAAGACGCGCTGTCGCGCAGGAAAGCTTACTGAACGATAGGCATTTCCACGCTTCTGGCCATCTGCACGATCTGGGACTCCAGGGAGATGGTCACGTCGTTCACCAGCTGAGTGACAAATTCGGGTTTTTGCATGGTGCGAACCAGCTCTTCCTCAATGCTTTTGCGCTGTTTGGAAGAGGAGAGGCTGCTTTTCAGGGATGAGCCGACGAGCTTACGCATAAGGCGGGGCAGGTCGGCTTTTTTTACTGCGCTGTCCACGGCCTTTTTCCCCACAAAGCCTACTATCAGGCCTATCACTGCTCCCGCCAGAAGCCCCACGGGGCCTTCCGCAAGAAGCGCTACCGAGCCTCCTCCGCACAGCGCCGCGGTCACTGAGGCGGAAACGATGTATGTGAGGGTGGAGATAAAGCGGTTCTCCATCATTATGTCCATTTTTTCGGGACCCGCCAGGTAGTGCACCGCGCTCAGGGACATGGAAGACCTGTCCACGCTGTGGGCGCGGCAGATCTCGTCCAGACGGGGCTGGAGGCGGCTGAACAGCTGCCTGCACCAGTCGTTCACCACGGGTTTGAGCTCTTCGATCTGGTCCAGCGACCTGAGCAGCCTGTCCGTACCCTCGATTATCGGTGCATCAAGTTCTTCGATCGTGCGGAGCTCGCCCTTTTTCCAGCTTTCCAGCGCGCCCATCACCACGTCGTTTATTATCCTGCCCGACAGGGCGCTGGCCATGGGCACGGTGAGCCAGGACAGGGACTCTTCCACCAGTTTTTTGATCTCACCGCTCTTGAAGAAAGCGTCTATATCCTCGTAAAAATCGCTCAGCCGCTTGTCCACGCGCCCCGCGTAGGCGAGGCCTTTGGCTATGGAATACTCGGGCTCGGGACACAGCACTATGGTTGCGTCGGGGAACTCCTGCTGGCAGGCGGTCCTGAAAAAGCCCATGCGGGACGCGCCGCCGGTGAGTATAACCAGCTCCGGTGGATTTTCGCTGGTGGAGAGCCGGGCGTGGCGCATAAGGTCGCTCAGGCACTCCTGGAAAGTTGCGCCGTGCAGCTCGTCCATTGGCGTGGAGATGATGTTCAGCATCTTTTCCTCGTCCAGTTCGAACTTGAGCTTGACGGGCTCGTCGTAGTATATGGTCTCTGACGCCACGCAGGGAGTGGTCTGCCAGCGCTGCTCGTCCAGGAAATACTGTTCCTTAAGCCGGCGGGCACTGATCTCGCAGCGGTTTTTCCAGGAGGCGGACTCCCGGAAAACGCTTAATATCTCGTCCTTCTGGGAGCTCCTGTTCACGGCCTTGTCCAGCATGCACGCCTCTATGAGGCCGCCGCCCAGGGATACGTCCCCGAACGTGCCTA
>JAFZLE010000364.1 GCA_017551645.1 Clostridia bacterium
GACCACTGGGAGAGCGTGTTCCTTACCATAGCGCCGCCGGACAGCCTGCCCGCCGGTGAATATCCCCTGCGCGTGACCCTGAAAGGCGAGAATGGCGAAGTTTTAGCCTCCGCCTGCACCGTATATAAACGCATAAACGCCCGCCTGCCCAAGCAGAAGCTGGTCCACACCCGCTGGTTCCACACAGACGGGCTGTGCCAGTATTATAATGTTGAGATGTGGTCGGAAGAGTTCTGGCGCATCTGCGAGAACTTCGTCAGGGAAGCGGCGCACATGGGCATAAACTGCCTGCTCACCCCCGTGCACACCCCGCCGCTGGATACCCGCGAGGGCGGCGAGAGGCTCACCAGCCAGCTGGTGGACGTGACCGTCAAAAACGGGAAGTATTCCTTCGGCTTCACCAGGCTGCGCCGCTGGATAAAAATGGCGCAGGAGTGCGGCATGGAGTATTTTGAGGTCGCCCACTTCTTCACCCAGTGGGGCGCTAAGCACGCTCCCAAGATAATGGCCACCGTGGACGGTGAGTACAAACGCATATTCGGCTGGGAGACAGACGCGGTGGGGCCGGAATACAATGCTTTCCTCAAAAAGTACATCCCCGCCCTGCGCAGGGAGTTCGCCCGTCTGGGAGTGCTGGACAAGTGCTTCTTCCACATTTCCGACGAGCCCAGGGAGAGCAACCTTGAGTTCTACCGCGCCGCCGCAAACAGCGTAAAACAGCAGCTTAAGGGCGTAAAGGTCATAGACGCCCTGAGCAATATAGAATTCTATAAGCAGGGGCTGGTCAAAATGCCCGTGCCTTCCTCCAACCACATAAAGCCCTTCCTGGAGGAGAACATACCCGGCCTGTGGACGTATTACTGCTGCGGCCAGTACAAGGACGTATCCAACGTATTTCTGTCCATGCCCGCCTCCCGCAGCCGCGTGATAGGCGTGCAGCTGTACAAGTTCAATATCGCGGGCCTGCTTCAGTGGGGCTACAACTTCTATAACAACCAGTATTCCGACGACCCGACCAATCCCTTCCTGAGCACGGACGGCGACGGTTTCACCCCTGCGGGAGACTGCTACATAGTCTATCCCGGCGCGCACGGGCAGGCCTGGCCCTCCCTGCGCTCGGTAGCGGTCAGGCAGGGCATGGACGACCTGCGCGCCCTAGAACTGCTGGAAAGCTATATAGGTCATGACGAGGTAGTCAGGCTGATCGAGCAGGGCATAACGCCCATCGAGTTCGACGTCTATCCCAGGAGCCCCGACTGGCTGCCCCGCCTGAGGCAGAGAGTGAACGCGCTGATAGAACAGTACGCCAGATAAGCAGTATACGAATTAAGGCTGTTGCGAAAAAAAGCAACAGCCTTTTATATAGCTGATCGTTGGGATGTACAGCAGAGAATACCTGAAATCAGGAAACTCAGGGAAAGTTTGGAGGGGCCGAAGCCCCTCCAACTTCATTCCGCAGAACCGGCTTTGCCGGTTCGAGGAGTATTTTTGAGCAGGCCAGCCTGCCTGCTCAAAAATACATTCCTTACGGCTTTTGCGCCCGAAAAATCCCGCAGGATTTTTAGCAAAAGGCGCAAGACTCCAGCTGATTGAAACGAATTATCAATTCATTTCAATCAATGATCTATCCTTTTACCGCGCCCGCGATAAAGCTGTCCTGTATGCGCTTGCTCAGGAAAACGTAAGCGATCAGGGTGGGCAGCGTGGCTATGGTGAGCGCCGCGCCTATGGGACCCCAGCGGGTGGTGTACTGGCCGAAGAGCTGCTGTACGCCCACGGGCAGGGTGCGGTATTTGCCGGAAGACACGAAGACCGTGGCGAACAAAAGCTCGTTCCAGCACTGCAGGAAGGTGTATATGCCCACAGTGGCGATGGCGGGCATCATCAGCGGGGCGATCACACGCACGAAAATGCCCCACACCCCGCAGCCGTCCAGGAACGCCGCCTCGTCCAGGTCGTAGGGGATTTCCCCCATGAAGCCGGAAGAGATCAGTATGCCCATGGCCAGCGCGAAGGCCGCGTACGGGAAGATCAGCGCCGAGTAAGTGTTCAGCAGTCCCAGCCGGGAGAGCATCACATACACGGGCACTATGGCGGCGTGGATGGGTATGGTGAGCCCCAGCATGAAGAACTTGTTCATGGTCTTCCTGCCCTTCCACACCAGGCGCGTCATGGCGTAAGTGGCCATGAACGAGGCGATCATGGTGATGGTTATGGCGAGCACCGTCACCACCAGGCTGTTCAGGAAGTACTGGCCCATGTTGCCGGTCTTCATTGCCTCGGTGTAGTTGCTCCACTCCCAATGCTTGGGCAGCCCCACGTGATTGGGCAGCACCTGCACGCGCTTCTCCTTTTCCACCATCGTGACTTCGCCCGTCTCAGCGTCAACGACTTCTTCCATGACCTTGACTTTGGTGGAATAACCCAGTATCTCGTCATTGTTTTTAAGGGAGAAGGTGACCATCCAGTACAGCGGGAAGATGTTTATAAACACCAGCGCCAGCAGCAGCAGGTGCACGAGCAGTGCCTTGGGTTTGAAAGCGAAACGCTTTTTTTCGCCGGTAACGATGTCGACCTGCTTGGGGACGAGTCCGTTCTTCTTCATGACACTTTCTCCCCCCTGTCCCTGAACGCCAGGCTTATCAGCAAGGCGAAGATAAAGCACAGCACTATCAGTATCACGGCGATGGCGCTGCCCAGACCGTAGCGGTTGTGCAGGAAGAGCAGCTTGTACATCAGCGTGCTGGGCAGCTCCGCCTTGGTGGTGTCCTTCATTAATGTATAGATAAGGTCGAAGGACTTGAGCGAGCCCGTTACCGCGAATATGACGCTGACTTTTAGTATGGGTTTTATGTACGGGATGATGATGTAGCGGTTCACCTGCCCGTCACGGCAGCCGTCCAGCTTGGCGGCTTCCAACAGTTCGGCAGGCACGCCCCTGATGCCCGCGTACATGAGCAGCATGTGGTAACCCACGTACTGCCACAGTATGGGTATGAACGCCGCGATAAGCGCGGTCTCCTTAAAGCCCGTCCACTGTCCGGTGAACTGCAGCTTGGAGGAAGTGATGTGCTTCGTTATCCAGGGGAACAGCCACTGGTCTATGCCCAGCGCCTTTAAGCCGGCGTTCAGTATGCCCGCCTTGCCGGGATCGTAGATGTTCATCCACAGCCGCCCGATGATGACCGTGGAGATCAGCACCGGCATGAAGAATATGGACAGGTAAAACCTTTCGCCCGTTATATGCTTGCTGAGCTTGAGGGCCAGCGCAAGCGCGATAGGCAGCTGAATGAAAACGGAGAGCGCCGCCAGTATCAGAGAGTTCACCAGCGCGTCGCCCATGAACTTGTCGTTCACGAAGGTCTTGCCCGTCTCCGCGTTCACCAGCGTGCGGCTGAACAGCTCCTTGTAGTTGTCCAGCCATACAAAGCTCATGCTCTTGCTCGCTATGGAGTTAAAGTCATGAAAGCTGTAGTACGCGGACATCACTATAGGCGCGATCAGTATCCCCACGAACAGTATGAGCGCAGGCAGCAGGAACAAGAATATGTTCAGCTTGTAGGAAAGAGTTCTTTTCATAGACCCTGAATCCTTCCTGTAAATGGAGAAGGCGACCCCCGGGTACAGCCCTGAGGATCGCCTTCCCTGTTCAATCGTTCAGTTCAGTATCTAACAGCGTTTACTGCAGCGCGCTGGTCAGGCTGTCAACAAAGCCCGCGCCGTCGATCTCGCAGCCGTATACCTTGGACACGAAGTTCAGGTAGGTGTTGGCGGGGTCAGCGCTCATGGCGGTGTCGCCGAAGAGCACCATGCCGTCAGCAGCGGCTACCATCGCAGCGACGTCGGCCACCAGGGGCTTCACGGCGCTGGTATCGTAGTCGGGAGTCCAGGCGGGCAGACCGGAACCGGCCAGATAGCCGTAGTGGCAGATCTCTTTGCCCAGCTCGAACGCGGCCTGAGCGGCCAGCTCGGGATTCTTGGAGGTGGCAGCTACCGCCAGAGTGTCGGAAGGTCCGCCGATGACCTGGCTGTAAGTGGCCTTCTCAGCGTCCAGTACGGGGAACATGGCGACCTGGAAGTTGCCTTCCGCGTCGTTCACTTCGCCGCAGTTCCAGGAGCCGTTCTGATAGAACGCGTACTCGCCGGCGATGAAGTTGGCCTTGACCTGGTCATTGCCCAGCGCGAGGCCGTTGGGATCGAAGTAACCCTTGATGATCATATCCTGGAAGGTGTCCACCGCAGTGGCGATGGCGGGATCGTTCCAGGTGGCGCGGCCGGCGAAGATCTCGTTGAGAGCTTCATAGCCGATGGTCTTCAGGATGATGGGCTCCAGGTACTCGGTCACGCACCAGGTCTCGGAACCGGCGCAGCCGAAGGGAGTGATGCCCGCCGCTACCAGGGCGTCGCAGCACGCGATCAGCTCTTCGTAGGTGGTGGGGACCGCTTCATAGCCGGCCTCGGCCAGCAGGTCCATGTTGGCGAACAGGGCCACGATGTTCATGGTCAGCGGCACGCCGTAGTGCTTTCCGCCGTAGGAAGCGTTGCCCAGCATGACCTCGGGAAGAGCGTCAGCGAACTGAGCGTAGGTCTCGTCCAGGCAGTACACGTTGCCCTGATCCACGAAGTCGCCCAGGAAGGCGCCCGCCCAGGTGAAGAAGATGTCGGGCAGGGTGTCGGGATCGGCCATGGCGGCCTTGATCTTTACCTTGTAGGACTGGTTCTCAAAGGCTTCCCACTCGATCTTGATGTCGGGATGCGCAGCTTCGAACGCGGCGATGGCAGCCTCATAAGCGGGGCGGTTCGCGTCGCTCTCAGTGGCGATGCACCACATGGTCAGGGTGGTCTTCTCGGCTTCCGCGAACACGGAAGTCATGGACAGCAGCATAACAGCCGCCAGCAGCAAAGCAACAAACTTCTTCATGGTTATCCTCCTTTGTAAATGTTGTTTGCGAGTAAGAGTATAGCACAGACCTGTTATATGTAAAGCAATTATTGTTCTCATTTATTGCTTTTGGTTTCTCTGTAATTGCGCTGTGAGCTTACAGGTCGCACTTGAAGCCGTGGCCTTCTTCGGCGGCTTTGAACAGCAGGTCTATTATTTTCATTACTCTCAGGCTCTGTTCGGGCTTAACAATCAGTTCCGCCCTGCCGTCCAGCACATCGCAGATATTGTTGTAATAGTCCGCCCAATCGGTCTTTACTTCCGGCAGGGGTATCTCGTTCATCGTGAACTTGGGCCGCGGCGCCATGGTGCGCGTGGGACCTGCTTCGGTGTACACGATGTCCTCGTCCCACTCCATCTGCGCGTCCTGCTTGAGCTGGTAAAGCTCGCCTTCGCATTCCCAGTTTTTGATCATAAGCGTGCCGCCCGTGCCTTCCACATGCCAGCGGTAAGACGGGATAAGGCACATGGTGCTCATTTCCAGCACCGCGCTCATGCCGCTTTCAAACAGCAGCATAAGCTTGATATTGTCATCCACCTCGGGAGTGTAGACGCTGAGCAGGTGGCTGTCCACCTTCACAAGTTTAGAGGTATCCAGCTGGGTGATCTGGTCGATCAGATGCACGCCCCAGTCCAGCAGCATGCCGCCGCCGTTCCTTTTATAGCCCCTCCAGCCGTACATGGAACCGCGGGAACCCTGCACCTTGCTCTCCACGAAAGTGAGCTGCCCCAGCAGGCCCCTTTCTTTAGCTTCCTTTACTATACGGAAGTCTCTGTCCCAGCGCCGGTTCTGGTGCACCGAGAAGAGCTTGCCCGTCTCGTTCCTTACGGCGATGATCTCCTCCATCTCCCCGGCGTTCAGCGTGACAGGCTTTTCGCACACCACGTTCTTGCCCGCGCGCATGGCGCGGATGGCGGTCTCCTTATGCATGTCGTTGGGAATGGCTATGGTCACCAGGTCGATCTCCGGGTCTCCCAGCACTTCTTCCAGGGAGGAATACGCCTTTATCCCCAGCTGCTTCGTCTTTTCCAGCGCTTCGCTCCTCACGTCAAAAGCGCCTTTGACCCTGAGCGACGGCACTTTTTTCTGTATGTTTTGCACGTGCCAGGTGCCCATTCCGCCAAGCCCTATAACCGCTATATTGTGTCCCATGCTTTTTCTCCCTTGCATTTATTCATACACATTTTAGCAGAATGCATCGTTACTTTTCAACCGATAATAAAAAACATTTTAGGCGTATATGTTGCATGTATGTTCCTTGAGTTTTAATAAGATTGTGTAAATATTACACATTAATTGCGACTTCGGTCTTGAATTGCTATGTAAAGCGTAATATAATCATTCTATATCTTAATAAAGTTGCGAAGGAGTTGTTACGAATGTCCTTAAAACGCATACTTTCCATACTTCTGATTTTAATTCTCGCCCTGGCGGATATCGCTCTGGCAGATAATTATTACGCAAAAACATCCGGCAGTGTCACAGTCTACGCCTCCGCGAGCACGTCCTCAAAAAAACTCGGGACCCTGTCCAGCGGCACGTGGGTATATCTCTCAGCCGAAAAAAACGGCTGGGCCAAGATCGAATTAAACGGCAAAGTCGGCTACGCGGACGCCTCCCACATTAAAAAGACCACCCGCGCGGTGTACGTGAAATCCGGCAGCGCCACCATCTATAAATCCGACAGCACCAACAGCACCCGCATGGAAGTAGTGGGTTACGGCACAAAGCTAACCGCCAGCTGCGTGAAAAACGGCTTTATATATGTAAACAGCGGAAGCAACAAAGGCTACATACCCGCTTCCTCCGTACAGACCGGCGACCCCAACAACCTGAGCAAAACGGTATATATCCAGGCTTCCAGCGCAAAGGTTTACTCTTTGCCCGACACGTCCTCTTCCGGCTGGACGGTCAGCGGCACCACCAAACTGACCTGCACCGCCGTGTACAATAACACCTGGGCACGCGTCACCGCTGGCAGCAAGGTAGGCTATATCAAAAAGTCACAGCTGGGCACCAAGCAGTATTCAGTCCCCAAGACCACCGTTTACGTCACTTCCGGTTCCGCGGCGGTATATAAAGACGCAAGTTCCTCTTCCTCAAAGATTTCCACCCTGGCCTACGGCACAAAGCTCACCGGCACCGAAACGTCCGGCGGCTTTACCAAGGTGTCCGTCGGTTCCAATTCGGGCTGGATAAGGACCAGCGACATCAGCACCAAGAATCCCAACACGCTGAATCAGACCGTATACATCAACGCCGCGAGCGTGAAGGTGTATGCCTTCCCCACCACCTCCGCTTCTTCCAGCTCGGTGTCTACCAACGCCGCGCTCAAGTGTACCGCCGTGTACAACGACACCTGGTGCCGCGTGACCTACAACGGCAAAGTCGGTTTTGTGAAGAAGAGCGAAGTCTCCACCCGCAAGCTGGGCTCCTCCACTTCCCACGCCGCCTCCGGCAAAAGCGTGTCCGTGGACTGGTTCAAGAGCAACATCCAGTCGATATTCTCCAAGAATAGCGTGGCTACCGTGACCGACGTCTCCACCGGCATCAGCTGGAGAGTCA
>JAFZLE010000365.1 GCA_017551645.1 Clostridia bacterium
CCGTGGCGACGCCCGCCAGGTTGGAGCCTACCGCCAGGTCAATACCGCCCGTGATGATGACGAAGGTCATGCCCAGCGCAATCATACCCACGGAAGAATTGGAACGCAGTACGTTCAGCGCGTTCACAAGCCAGTTGCCGCCCCAGTCGGAGTAAGAGGCGTACTTGAAGCCCAGCGCGTAGATCTGTATCACCATCATGATGATCAGGGCCATAAAGGTTGAAAACAACGGATGGTTTTTCCAGAGGGACACAAACTTGCCCGGGCAGGAAAGCAGTATCAGCCCGACTGCCGCGCACAAAAGTGCGGTAAAGGCAAAGCCGATGGGGAAGGTACCTACGGTATAGATGAGCGTGTCCTTAAAAGACAGCTTTGCCCCGCGGCTGAGCTCTGCCGCGGAAGAAGAGATGCTGTCGGCTTCAAGGCTCACGGCCTCCGCTTCGGCGGCGAGCGTTTCCGTATACGAAGCCAGCTCGTCAAGCGCGGCGAGCGCTTCCTGGGGAGACGAAACCGCGTGTTTTTTGGGTTTGTCCGCGCCCAACTCGGGCGCCGCGATCCCGGCGTCGGTATACGCTGATATGACGCCGTCCGCGGCGGTCTTCAGCTTGCTTTGGGCGCTCTGGGCGCTTTTGTAGGCAGTGTCGTATATGCTTTCAGCTTCGCTGAGCAGCTGCTGATGCGCGGCGTCAGCGAGCGCCATGACCGCTTCGTCAGGCCCAGCCTGCTCGGCCATTTTGAGCGCTGTATTGGTAAGGGTGTCACCGGTGGAAGCGGTGTCATATTCGGATATCAGCTTTTCAAGCTGCGAGTGCGCTTTTTTGACGTCCTCCGAAGCGCTTTTTGCGGCGCTCACGGCGGATGAGGCTTTCTTAACGGCCGAAGGCGCGGTCTTGGAGGCGGAACGGTTCACGGAATCGATGCGGTTCTTTGCCGCCAAAGCGTTTAGGTACATCGATTTGCTGTTGCGGGGGCCAAGCATGTGGCCAAACACAGCCACGCCTGCCAGCAGCAGCGCCAGCGCGACGCAGCAGATACCGCAAATGAAATGTGCCTTTTTATGTGCCTTCATACTAACCTCTTAAGCCTGTTTTGCGCCGGTTGCCAGCAGCATGATATTGTTCTCGTCAAGTTCGTTTTCCTTAAGTTCCCCGGCGATATGCCCATGATACATTATGTAAGCCCTTTCGCAAAGCCTGGTAATTTCCTGCGCTTCGCCCGAAAGCACGACTATCGCGCAGCCCTCCTGGGCAAGACGGCAGATGATCTCGTAAATGTCTTCTTTCGCGCCCACGTCCACGCCCTGGGTGGGATTATCGAATATCAGCACGCGGCTGTGGGCGCTCAGCCACCGTGCCAGCACCACTTTCTGCTGATTGCCTCCGGAGAGGCTCTGTATGGAATCTTCCAGGCGTGCGTATTTTATATTCAGCGCCTTTGCGTTTTCAAGCATCAGGCTTCTTTCCCTGGCGTGATCGGTGAACAGCAGGCGCCTTATCTGCTCGTATACGGCTATGGAACCGTTTTCGAGTATGGTAAGGTCTTTTATGATGCCGTTTTCCTTGCGGTCCGGAGGCACATAGCCTATGCCCAGGGAAGCCGCCTTATGGGGCGAAGCGATCTTTTCGACTTTCCCGTACAGCAGTATCTCGCCGCTTGTTACCGGAATAAAACCGAATATCGCCTGAAACAGTTGACTCCGCCCGTCTCCCAGCAGCCCGGTGAAGCCCAGTATTTCCCCGCGCCTCAGACTGAATGAAATGTCAGAAAAATATGAGGGGGAGGACAGATGAGATACTTCCAGCACTACCTCTCCCAGCGGGTGTTCGCGTTTGTACTCGTTACCGCTCACAGTGTGGCCGACCATGAGCAGCGCAAGCCTGGTCTCGTCCGTATCACGGATGTCTCCGTTTCCGGCCACGCAGCCGTCCCTTAAAACGGTGTAGCGGTCGCAGATCTCCATGACTTCCCTCAGTTTGTGGCTTATAAAGATTATGGAAACGCCCCTGTGCTTGAGCGAGCGCATGAGCTCGAACACGCGGGCTATCTCCTTTTCGCCCAGGGAGGTGGTAGGTTCGTCCATTATAATGGTGCGGGCGTTGAACAGCAGGGAGCGGGCGATCTCCACGATCTGTTTGCTGCCCGCGTCCAGCGAGCCCACCAGGGCGTCGGGTGAGATATCCGACCCCATGCCTGCCAGCACCTTTTGCGCCTCTTCGCGCATTTTGCGCCGGTTCAGAAACGCGCCGCGCCTGACTTCCTCGCCTATAAACAGGTTCTCATACACGCTCAGATCGTTTATCAGATTGAGCTCCTGATGGATGAACGCTATGCCGTGCTTTATCGCGTCCGCGGGGCAGGAGATCTCGGCAGGCTTGCCGTCAAGAGTTATCTGCCCGCTGTCGGCTTTCACGACACCGCCGAGTATATTCATAAGCGTGGACTTGCCTGCGCCGTTTTCACCTAAAAGCGCATGGATCTCCCCGTCAGCCAGGGAGAAGTCCACGTTATTCAATACCAGGTTGCTGCCAAACGACTTGCAGATCCGTTTAAGCTCCAGCGCCATTGAGAGCTCCTTCTAAAAGGGCCATGGCGGCTTGCGCCATGGCCCTGAAATTCGGTGAAGATCAGTAGGGGGAATCGGGATTCAGGAAGTCCACCACGTTGTCTTTGTCTACGATATTGGTGGGCAGCACTACCAGGTGCTCTATCTCATCGCCCTGCAGTACGGCAATGATGTTGTCGATGCAGTTGACGATCATGTTGGGGGAATAGGTGGCGGAACAAACCCAAATGTCCTTGTAGGCGTCTTCGGTCATCATCTTAAAGTATTCCTGGCATCCGCCGCCGCCGGTGATGACCTTGATATCGGTGCGTCCGCTCTCCAGTATCGCCTGCAGCGCGCCGATGGAAGTCTCGTCGTCCAGAGAGAACACGGCGTCGATCTCGTCATACTTGGTGAGCGCATCGGTCATGTCGCTGAGCGCGGTGGCGCGCACAAAGTCAGTGGCGACTTCGGCGATGACCTCGATGTCGGGAGCGTATTCCTCGATGTAGTCGTAGAAGCCCCGGCAGCGGTCGTCGTTCACGTTGCCCGCGGCGGGCTTGCACAGCACCAGCACTTTGCCCACGCCTTCCAGTTTATCGGAAATGTAACGCGCGCCTTCATAGCCCATGCCGTAGTTGTCGCCGGTGAGCAGGTACATATTGTCGGCGTACTTTTCGTCCACATTTATGATCATATCGAAGTTGGAGATCAGTATGCCCTTTTCAAGAGCCATTTCGGCAGCGGTCTCTACGCCCTTAAACTGGGGCCAGACCACTATCGCGTCCACGCCAAGACCGATCAGTTCTTCGATCTGGGCGGACATTTCTTCAGCGTTGGAAGAGGTGAGGAAGCGGTATTCCACTTCGTATTCCTCGATGGCCTGCTGGGCAAAGTAAGCGACGCCCGCTACCCAGCCGTGGGTCTCGGCAGGAGCAAGGATGCCGATAAAGGGCTTGTCATCCTCTGAGAAAGCGCCGAAGGCGACCAGCGCCATGACCAGCGCGAGGGCGAGGCAGAGCAGTTTTTTCATGACGAATACCTCCGTAACAGTGTTTTGAAAGATCCGGCCCCGCAATGCGGGGTACACATGCTTATTATAGCATTATACGGGAAAAACTGTCTATATCTAGCCCGCAGAAAAATAAAAAAAGTTTTGAGCCTCCGGAAACGTTTTCTTGCTGTAAACTGTACTTTAAAATAACTGTTTCGGGCTTGCAATCGAAACGACATTGTGATAGAATCGACGCAAATTTTCAAACGCTGTGAGGAAGAATCGGCGGGACAGTTCCCCCTAAGCGAGCCGGGTCTGGTGAAAGCCGGCGGGGCACGCCCGTACGTCTGGCTTCTGAGCGGGGGCTCCGAACGGAGTAGGGGCTCACGGCCATGCCGTTAAACTGTAACGAGATGGGAGGCGTCTGCGCCTTTCAATTCGGGTGGTATCGCGTATTTATCGCCCCGGAGGATTTCCGGGGCATTTTGTTTATCGGGAGAGAAGTATGAGAAAGGTTTACCTGGCTGAATCGACACTTTCACTGAGCGCCGGCATGAGCTTTGGCCGCCGGCTGGAGTGCGCGAGGCTTTTGGATGACGTCAACGTTGATGTGATCTGCGTATGTCCGGCATGTGAGGAAAAGAGCGACGAGATCCTCATCAAGACAATCGCCAGGCAGACCAAAAACGCGGTCGTGTCGGTGCCGGTAACAGACGGCGACTGCGAGAAGGCGTATTCAGCGGTCAGGGATGCCGCGAAGCCCCGCCTTAATATCAGGTATCCCGTTTCGGTGGTGGGCATGGAGTATTCCATGCACCTTAAACCGGAAAAGATGCTGGACAGGATCAGCTCGACGGTAAAAAAGGCCAGGGAGCTGTGCGCGGACGTGGAATTCACCGCGCTGGACGCGACCAGGTCGGAGAACGGTTTCCTCGAGCGCGCGCTTAACGCGGCGAAGGAAGCGGGGGCAAATGTGCTTACCGTATCCGACGAAGCGGGGGAGATGATGCCGGACGAGTTCGGCAGGTTCGTGGAATCGGTCCGCTCATCCATCGGCGAGGCGTGCCTGGGCGTGATCGTTTCGGACAGGCTCTCCATGGCAGAAGCGTGCGCGTTTGAGGCTGTGCGCGCCGGCGCGGACCTGATCTATACCCGCTGCGCGCCGGGTTCGCTCCCGCGGCTTGACATCATGGTAGATATCATATCCGCCCGGGGAGAAAGCTTTGGCGTGTACTCTGAAGCGGACGTCACAGCGCTCAAGCGCGCAACGCAAATGATCGCTTACCACGACAAGGCCAATGACCCGCAGGCCGCGGCGCACAGCGCGCCCCGCGCAGAGGAACCCAAGACCCTGCTGACCGCCCAGAGCGACATACAGGCAGTCGCCCGCGCGGCGACTTTGCTGGGGTATGAGCTGAGCAAGGCGGACATCGCAAAGGTATACGAAAGGTTCATGGGCATAGCCGTTAAGAAGCCGGTGGAGCTTAAGGAACTGGACGCGATCATCGCGGCGGTGGCGCTTCAGGTGCCTCCCACATACACCCTTGCCAGCTACGTGGTCAATTCCGGCAATATAATTACTGCCACTGCGCACGTGGTGCTGGACAGGCAGGGCGCGAGAGTCGAAGGCATCTCCACGGGAGACGGCCCCATAGACGCGGCATTCCTGGCGATAGAAAAACTGATCGGCCACCACTACGAACTGGACGACTTCAGCATCCGCGCGGTGACGGGCGGCCAGGAAGCGGCGGGCGAAGCGCTGGTGCGCCTGCGCGACGAAGGCAGGCTGTTCTCCGGCAGGGGCATATCCACCGACATAGTCGGCGCAGCGATCCGCGCATATATAAACGCGCTCAACAAGATAGTTTACAGGGAGAATTAGAATGAAGCTGTCCGTCTCTACCTCCGGCTGGAGGGAAATGGGCTGGCCGGAATATGAAAATCTGGCGCGGGAGCTTAAGTACAGCGGTATAGAACTGCATGACGCGCTGAATCCCGAGTTCGCGGACATGGTGCGCATGTGCGAAGACGCGAGCAGGCTTGAACTGCAGGGCGTCGGCATCAGCTGCGTGGACGCGCTGGGCAATCCTGCGAGCGGCGACGCGCGCGAAGCCTGCGTAAATGAGCTAAAACAGCTGTGCGAGCTGGCAAAAAGCCTAAAGTGCCCCTTCGTAAGGCTGAGAGCGCAGGATACCGACGATGACATACAAACGCAGGGCGGCAACGTCAGGAGCGTCATCGACGCGGTGATCTCCGGTTTTTCCGCCTCAGGCGTCACGCTGCTCGTGGAGACGGCGGGTATCTTCTCCGACACCGAGCGGCTCAAGAACCTGCTGGACGAATACGCGCTGGACTGTCTGCAGGCGCTTTGGGACGTGCACAACACATTCCGCTTTTCGGGTGAGACACCGGAAAGATCCATAACGAACCTGGGCGCTTACGTAAAACATGTCCATATCAAGGACAGTCGGCTGAGTGGAAGCCGGGTGGAGTATGTGCTGCCCGGAGAAGGCGATCTGCCGGCAAAAGAGGTGTTTGAAGCCCTTAGAAGCATATCTTATGCCGGATATATCACCCTTGAGTGGGACAAGGCGTGGATGGACGGGCTGGATGACCCCTATGTGGTATACACCCAGTTCAGGGAATTCGCGTCCATGTACGAGCCCACGTCCTATACGGACGGCGCCCTGTATACCTCTGTGGACGGCAAAGGCAGGTACGTGTGGAAGCACGACGAGCTTATAAACGAGAACTTCCCCCAGGTGCTTGACAGGATGGCGGAGACCTTCCCGGACCAGCTGTGCTTCAAGTACACCACGCTGGATTACACCCGCACCTATTCCCAGTTCAGGGACGACGTGGACAGGTGCGCCCGGGCGTTCATAGCTGTGGGAGTACGCCCTGGCAGCAAAGTGGCGGTATGGGCTACCAACCTGCCCGCCTGGTATATCAGCTTCTGGGCAGCCACCAAGATAAACGCCACGCTGGTGACCATGAACACTGCCTACAAGATCGCTGAAGCGGAGTATCTTTTAAGGCAGAGCGACACCCATACGCTCATAATGATAAACGGGTACAGGGACTCGGACTACGTGGACACTATCACCCGGCTGTGCCCCGAAATGGAGCACAGCGACCCGCAGAAAGGGCTGCACTGCAAAAAACTGCCGTTCCTGAGGAACGTCATCACCGTGGGATTCAGGCTTAAGGGCTGCCGGGAATGGGAAGAATTCCTGCAGGAAAGCGAAAAAGTGCCCATCGAAGAGGTGAGCCGCCTGTCTTCCCTTATTAAGGGCGACGACGTGTGCAACATGCAGTACACTTCCGGCACAACTGGTTTCCCCAAAGGCGTCATGCTCACCCACAGGGGCGTGGTGAACAACGGCAAGTGCATAGGCGACAGGATGGACCTGTCCACTGCCGACCGCATGATGATCCAGGTGCCCATGTTCCACTGTTTCGGAATGGTGCTGGCGATGACTGCGTGCATGACCCACGGCACTACCATGTGCCCGCTGCCGTACTTTTCGCCCAAGCCCGCGCTGGACTGCATCACCAGGGAAAAGATCACCTGCTTCCACGGCGTGCCCACCATGTTCATAGCCATGCTGAGCCACCCGGATTTCGCCAAGACGGACTTTTCCCATATGCGCACGGGCATAATGGCGGGCAGCAACTGCCCCGAAAGCGTGATGCGGGAGGCAGCGGATAAGATGCGCATGACCGGCATCGTGTCGGTGTATGGCCAGACGGAGTCTTCTCCCGGCTGCACCATGAGCCGCTGCTACGACGACAGTCTTGACGTCAGGACCACCACGGTGGGCAGCAACCTGCCCCAGGTGGAATGCCGGATAGTAGACCCGGTCACCGGGGAAGAGCTGCCCTGCGGACAGCAGGGTGAATTCGTGGCACGGGGCTACAACGTTATGAAGGGCTATTACAAGATGCCCTCCGCTACCGCCCAGGCGATAGACAAAGACGGCTGGCTGCACACGGGCGATCTGTGCATAAAGGATCCGGACGGAAACTACCGTGTCACCGGCCGGCTCAAGGATATGATAATCCGCGGCGGCGAGAACATTTACCCCCGCGAGATCGAGGAATTCCTTATAACCCATCCTCTGATAAGCGACGTGCAGGTCATAGGCGTGCCGGACAAACAGTACGGCGAGGAGATAATGGCCTGCGTGATACTGAACGAAGGCGCTACATTGAGCGAACAGGAGGTCAAGGACTACGTGCTGTCATCCATGGCGCGGCATAAGGTACCCAGGTACGTGTGGTTCATGGACAAATTCATCATGAACGACGCGGGTAAGATACAGAAATTCAAGATGGTAGAAAAGGCCTGCGAGGTCTTCAAACTGAGCAGGGAGTAGGGAGGAGAAAAATGGAAATCAGCGTAACGTTAAACACCAACCCCAAAGCCAAACCCCAGGATGAGACCGCGCTGGGCTTCGGCAAGATTTTCACCGACCACATGTTCCTTATGAACTACAACCCGCAGCAGGGCTGGCATGACGCCAGGATCGTGCCCTTCGGCGACATCAGCCTGTCTCCCGCGTCCACGGTGCTGCACTACGGCGCTGAGATTTTCGAGGGCATGAAGGCTTACAGGCGCAAGGACGGCGAGATCCAGTTCTTCCGCCCCCAGGAGAACTTCAGGCGCATGAACAACTCCGCAGACAGGATGTGCCTGCCCAAGCTGGACGAGGAATTCTGCCTTAAAGCGCTCAAGAAACTGGTCAACATCGATAAGGATTGGGTGCCCCATACGCAGGGCGCCAGCCTGTACATCCGCCCGTTCCTGTTCGGGAACGACCCGTTCCTGGGCGTGCATACGGTGAGCAACTGCATATTCTGCATCATCCTTTCTCCTTCCGGCGCTTACTATAAAGAAGGCATCAATCCCGTCAAGATCATGATCGAGACCCAGGATGTCAGAGCGGTCCGCGGCGGCACCGGCTACGCCAAGTGCGGCGGCAACTACGCCGCGTCCATGCGCGCGGGCGAGAAGGCGGAGCAGAAGGGCTATGCCCAGGTGCTGTGGCTGGACGGCGTGGAGCGCAAGTACGTCGAGGAAGTCGGTTCCATGAACGTCATGTTCAAGATCAGCGGCACCGTGGTCACCCCAAAGCTGACCGGTTCCGTGCTGCCCGGCATCACCCGCATGAGCTGCATCGCGCTGCTCAAGAGCTGGGGCGTGCCGGTGGAGGAGAGGCTGATAAGCGTAGAAGAACTGGCTAAGGCGGTCAAGGACGGCACGCTGGAAGAAGCCTGGGGCACGGGCACCGCCGCGGTAGTATCGCCCATGGGCGAACTCAACGTGGACGGCGTGAGCTACGTGGTGAACGGCGGCAAGATCGGCGCGCTCACCCAGAAGCTGTACGACGAACTGACAGGCATACAGTGGGGCGTGAAGCCGGATACGTTTGGATGGATCGAGCCGCTCAACTGAACCGTTGATGAAAAGAGTAACGCTGTTTGCCGGGCATTACGGTAGCGGTAAGTCTTCCCTGGCGGTGGAATACGCTTTGAAGCTCGCTTCGGAGGGCGACAGGACCATCATCGCCGACCTGGACATTGTCAATCCCTATTTTCGCAGCATGGACAGCCGCGCGGAGCTGGAAAGCGCGGGCGTAGATGTCATCGTGTCGCCATACGCCGGAAGCAACGTGGACGTGCCCGCCCTGCCGGGGGAGATGTACAGGATAGTAGACGACCGGGAGTTCAAGGCGGTAGTGGACGTAGGCGGAGACGACCGGGGCGCCCTGGCGCTGGGAAGGCTTTCGGGAGCGCTCAAGCAGGAAAACGACTACGAAATGATACTGGTAGTAAACTTCCTGCGCCCCTTGACTCAAACGCCGGAGGAAGCCGCACAGGTGATCCGTGAGATAGAGCAGGCGGGCAGCCTGCCCTTCACCGGCATCGTAAACAACACGAATCTGGGCGAGCTGACCACCCGCGAGCATGTGCTTGAGGGGCTTGAAAAAGCGGAAAAGCTGTCCAGTATGAGCGGACTTAAACTGCTGGGAAGCACGGTAAAACCGGAACTGCTGCCGGAAATAAAGACAGCAAGCGCGATATATCCCGTAAGGATCCGCCACCGGGCGGACTGGGCGATTTTTTAGAAAGAGGTGTTTAGCTTGGCTAAGGTTACATTCAGGACCGAGCGCTGCAAGGGCTGCGGACTTTGCGTGAACGCGTGCCCCAAAAAGATCGTGGAGCTGGACAAAACTAAGCTCAATTCTCAGGGGCATCATCCCGCCTATTGCATAGACGAAACCAAATGCGTTGGCTGCGCGTTTTGCGCGACCATGTGCCCCGACTGCGTGATAACGGTGGAAAGGTAGGCGTAAAAATGGCGGATAAAGTGCTGATGAAGGGCAACGAGGCCCTGGCGGAAGCGGCCATAATGGCAGGCTGCCGGCATTACTTCGGTTATCCCATCACTCCTCAGACAGAGGTGGCGGCTTACCTTGCCAAGCGTATGCCCAAAGTGGGCGGCACGTTTTTGCAGGCGGAAAGCGAGATCGCCGCGATCAACATGGTCATAGGCGTCGCCAGCGCTGGCAAACGCGTGATGACCAGTTCTTCATCCCCGGGGATCTCCCTTAAGAGTGAAGGCCTGAGCTACCTGGCGGGCTGCGACCTGCCCGCGCTGGTAGTGAATGTGCAGAGGGGCGGCCCCGGCCTGGGCGGTATACAGCCCAGCCAGTCGGATTACTTCCACGCCACCCGCGGCGCGGGCCACGGCGACTTCCACATGCTTGTGCTGGCGCCCGCTTCCGTGCAGGAGATGGCCAGCCTGGTATTCAAGGGCTTTGACCTGGCGGATAAATACCGTATGACCACCATGATACTGGCGGACGGCACAATTGGCCAGATGATGGAACCCGTATCTCTGGATATGGGCGAAGTGATAGCTTACGACAAACCTTGGGCGGTCACGGGCACCGGCGGGAGCAGGAAGCACAACATAGTGAACTCCCTGTCCCTGCTGCCGGAAGAGCTGGAACAGTGGAACATCGCCAGGTATCAGCGCTACGCCCAGATAGAGAAAGACGAGGTCCAGTACGAAAGCTTCCTGACCGAGGACGCAGATATCGTGTGCGTGGCTTTCGGCGTTGCGGCGCGCGTGGCGAAAAACGCCATCGTGGCAGCCCGCGCGAAGGGCATAAAGGCAGGCCTTATCCGTCCCATAACCCTGTGGCCCTTTCCCAAGGAAGCGCTCAAAAAGGCTGCGGAAAAGGCGAAGGCGTTCGTGTCCGTGGAGCTGTCCATGGGCCAGATGATAGAGGACGTGGAGCTGGCGATCCGCTGCAGGTGCCCCGTGCTGCTGTGCTCCAGGGTGGGCGGCATGATCCCCACTCCCGAAGAAGTACTTGCCAAGATTGAGGAAGCTCAGAACGCCGGGAGGTGCGAATAAATGATAGTGTTTGAAAAACCCCACGCGCTGGCGGATGTCAAGCTGCATTACTGCCCCGGCTGCAC
>JAFZLE010000366.1 GCA_017551645.1 Clostridia bacterium
AAAGATGTTCGGTACCGGGCGGATGCTGGAGGCGCTTAACGGCTGTGCCTCTTCTTCGCCCAGAGACATACTGGGCGCCGTACGCGCCTCGGTAGACTGTTTCGTTAAGGAAGCCGAACAGTTCGACGACCTGACCATGCTGTGCCTTGAGTACAGGGGCACCGCCGGGAAAGCGGGTGACGCATGAAAGAGATCACTGTAAAAGCGGACAAAAACAACCTGGCCCAGGTGCTGGGCTTCATAGAGGAGCAGCTGGAAGGCGCCGGCTGTTCCATGAAAGCGCAGATGCAGACGGGTGTGGCAGCGGAGGAGATATTCGTGAACATCGCTTCCTACGCCTATCCCGACACGCCCGGCACTGCCACGGTGCGGGTGGAGATATCCGGCGAGCCCAAGACTGCCCAGATCACTTTCATAGACCGGGGCATCCCCTACGATCCCCTGGCCAAGGCGGACCCGGACGTGACCCTGAGCGCCGACCAGAGGGAAATAGGCGGCCTTGGCATATTCATGACCAAGAAGCTCATGGACGAAGTCACTTACGTTTACAAAGACGGGCAGAACATGCTCACCCTCAAAAAACAGCTCTGACAGGGGCTGTTTTTTTGTGTGAACATCCGCGGGGCTTTCTCCGTCCAATATCCCGTAAAACGACAACGGAGGAACGGAAAATGAAAAAACTGCTGTCCGCGCTGCTCATGCTGGCGCTGTGCTTTACCCTCGCTCACGCCGAGAGCGATACCAGGATCATACTGTTTACCGTGTACCAGCAGATGGGCTGGGGCGACCGTGTGGAGATAGGCTGCGTGGACGAAAAGGGCAGCCTGTGGACGTTAAACGGCAGCGCTTCCAAGCTTAACTGGCCCTACGGCGTAGAAGAGCAGCTGGAATTCCTGCGCACCACCCGCCTCAAGGACAGGGCGGGCAAGCTGGACTCCGACGAGCTGTTCGACCTTAAGAGCCTTGTCTATTCCGCGGAGCCCATGGACGTAAAGCCCGTCCCCGCCGCCAACGACGCGGGCACCGAGACGAGCTGGGCGGTGACCTACGACAGGGACGGGAACGCGAAACCGGTCAAGCTCGCCACCTCCGGGGACGACGTGTACGAGAACACCTCCCCCGACGCCCAGGCGCTGTATGTGTATTTAAGGCAGCTGTTCCCGAAAGTGACCTGCTACGGCGGCACCATGGGTCCCGCGGGCTTCAGCCCCGTACCGGTGTACGAGTTCCTTAAGCTCGATCCCGTGCAGATACGTGCGTCCGTCATCACGGCGAGCGTGATCGACTGCGAGGCGGGCCCCATCGCTGTTGAGGACCCGGACGAGAGCATAATCGATTTTGTGCTGGAGAGCACGGTCACCGGCAAAGCCAACGCGACCATGGTCACCGGCGGCACCACGGTGTACGGATTCTACGATGCCGACGGCGCGTACATAGGCAGCATCGAGCTGTACCGGGGCCTGCTGGTCACAAGCGACGGCATGTACTATATCGGCAAATAAAAACTAAAAAACCGGGAGGAGATCCGATGAAAGTCACGTTTTTCGGCGCGAGCCACGGTGTGCCCGAGCCTCACCGCAACTATTCCTGCGCCATGATCGAGGCGGAAGGCAAATACTATCTGATAGATATGGGCATTGACCCCACGCCGGAGCTGGTGAACCGCGGCCTCACCCCCAACGATATCACCGCGGCGTTCATCACCCACTCCCATGGGGACCACACCTACGGCCTGGCCGCGTTCACGGGGATCTGCACCTGGTACTATACCCAGGCGGACCCGCTGATCTTCCTGCCCGAAAAGGGCATGCTTGACGGCCTCAAAGCCTGGGTAGGCGCCACCTGCGGCCAGGGGCTCAGGCAGAACATAAGGTTCGACTATGTCCGCGAGGGCGGGATATACGACGACGGCACGCTGAAGGTCAGCGCCATGCCCACCGGCCACATGGAAAACGCCTACGCGTTCCTTATAGAATCCGAGGGCAAGACTCTGCTGTTCACCGGGGACATGAAGCACAAGGACGGCCCCATTTCGGACTTTGCCCGTTTCGTCACGAAGGACGGCCTTGACCTGGCGGTGGCGGAGGGCGCCCACTTCGACGTGATGCTGTATCAGGAGCCCCTCAGAGCGCACCCGCCCAAGCTGTTCTGCATAAACCACTACAATCAGTGGCAGACCGCCAACTGCTGGCAGTTAAAGCGCGCCCTGGAGCCCGACATCCCCACCGTGCTCGCCACCGACGGGCTGGAGATAAGACTGTAAGCCCGCCTGCGCCGCGCCGGGTGCCGTAAGCGTTTTGTGCTTGACAAATATGCCTGAGCAGACCTATACTTAGCGGGTGGATCCCGCGCCTGGATACTCCGCATGACAATTCGGTACCGGGAGGAACTGCCCATATGAAGCCAAGGAAAAAAAGCCGGAAGGATATCGCCGGTGTCAGGTCTGACGGCAAAGCCGATACCAAGGCCGGCGCCGGGGAAATACTCGCCGACGGCTCGTACGTGGACAACCCCACCGTTGACGGCCCTGTTGCGGACCTTAAGCAGATAGACGCCGGCAGGCTTAACAACACCCAGGTCATCTGGGGCAGCAAGTTCCCTCAGGACAGCGATTACACCGGCGACGAATGCGACACCTTCAACGACAGGTAGGCCTGTTTTCCCTATGATCCCGAAACGCGCTGAGCGGCGCAGTGTTCTTTGTGCTTCAACTGCCGGCGCCGGCAACCCTGCCGCTGATACTGCCGTTTTTGAACGCTCCGGCGTCATCGTCTCCTTCCTTCGCGCTGCCGCGCCCACGAGAATCTGGCTATGAAAAAGCAGCCTGCATGTGCAGGCTGCTTTTATACTGCCTCGGTATCCGTGCTCAGAAGCCGTTCGCTTCCAGCCATTCCCACGCCAGCGCCGCCCAGCGCGCCGTATGCGGGATGTCGGGAGCGTCGTGCGTGCCGTCGTACAGCGCGCCGCCGTGCCTGCCCTCCGTAAAGGTGTGTACTTCGTGGGGTATGCCTCGCTGCGCCAGCTCCAGGGCGAACAGAAGCGCG
>JAFZLE010000367.1 GCA_017551645.1 Clostridia bacterium
TACCGGCAACATCAAGCTGCCCGACGGCGTTGAGATGGTCATGCCCGGCGACAACATCGACATGGAGATCACCCTGATCACCCCCATCGCCTGCGAGGAAGGCCTCCGCTTCGCTATCCGTGAAGGCGGCAGGACCGTAGGGAGCGGCGTTGTTACCAAGATCCTGGGCGACTAAAGTATTGAAAGAAATGGATTACTGATCCATTTCTTTCATTTTTTGGCAGCGGATTTGAATCGGAGGCGCGCGGCCCCGGCATCATTCAGTCTGCGGTAAAATGCCAGGGGGCAATATCACCAGTACGGTGTATGGTTGCTCCCTTTTTTTCAATTTGTTTATGTTATGATTGGAACGACAAATTGGGACTTTGGGAGGTAAACATGGACAGCATTTGGTCAGAACACGTGCAAGGCGTTATGACGCTGTACCTCAGCAGAAAGCTGAGATTTGATGATCACTTCTTTGCACAGTATGATCAGATATTTCGCCTGGACCACAACAAAGAATTAAGAATACTGGAAATCGGTTGCGGGCCGGGGGCGCTTGCCGAATCGCTGCACAGATGGTATCCCAAAGCGAGGATCACAGCGATTGACAGGGACAGCAACTTTATAGCTTTCGCAAGGAATAACATAGCAGGCATAAGCTTTGTTGAAGGTGACGCAACACATCTCCCATTTGAGAATGATTTTTTCGATGTCACTATTTCCAATACTGTTCAGGAGCACGTTGAGCCAACAGCCTTTTGGAGTGAACAAAGGCGGGTTTTGAAACCCGAAGGAGTATGCCTATGCCTCTCAGCAAGGAAAGGGATCCAGTGCACTGCGCCGTGTTTGGAAATAACGAGCGAAGAAAAAGAGTTCTGGGATAGCATTCCGCAAACAGAAGATGAACTGGAGAAGTATGGCGTCTGTCAATATCCAATGTCCGAAGCTGAGCTTCCTGCATCAATGGAAAAGCATGGTTTTATGAGCGTCACTACTGGCTACGCCATCATTGACTTAACACCGGATGCGACAAAGTATTCCAATAAGGTGGCGGAAGCCATGATAGAAGCAGACCGGTGGTCGAGCCTGGAGGCAATAAAATCCGCACATTCGGATCATGCGGATAAAGCAATAGCAGCTGTCAACCATAAATATGACGAACGGCTTGGATTATATCGCGCCGGCAAAAAGCAGTGGGATACATCCGTTTCCATAACGATGGTTATTCGTGGCATAAAGTGACAGATTCCGCTTTATCGCTATCCGAATATGTCCCCTCCGAACCTCTCTGTGAAGTAATATAACCAAGAATATTTATCGGCAGCGGAAGTTCTGCTGCTGTTTTTGTGTCTGCTTATGGCCCGTCACCTTAAAGCGCTTGACACGAAAAAGCCTGTTCGATATAATATGCGGACGCAAGTTCGCTGTCTTAGGGAGGTGACGTATGCCGGCCGAGATCGATCCGAAGCTCACGGCAAGGGCCGCGGCGTGGGAACTGTGGATGCAGGCGCCCAACCCCATGGTGACGTTTTTCAAGACCCTGGACGTGACCGCCCTGGTCAGGACGGGCAAAAAGCGCGGCCTTAAGTTCAATATGCTTATGGACTTCTGCGTGGGGAAAGCCGCCTCTCCCATCAAAGAGTTCTACATGCTCCCGGTGGGCGGCAGGCTTATGAAGTACGACGCTCTGGCGGTAAACACCATCGTTAAAAACATCTCCGGCGAGGTAAGCTCCTGTGACATACCGTTCACGTACGACCTGGATTCTTTCAACCGGGATTACCTTAAATATACAGCCGAGGCCGCCCAAAGCTGCAGGGACGCGGACCTGTCAAAAGAATACATGGTCATCGGCACCTCCGCGATAACCGACACGGAGCTTGACGGCGCGGTGGGCATGAACAGCGGCATATTCAACAATCCCTTCATCATCTGGGGCAGGTACAGGAAAAAGCTGTTCAAATACCTGCTGCCCGTATCCTTCCAGTTCCACCACACGCAGATGGACGGCGCCCACGCGGGAAGATTCCTGGAAAACCTGCAAGAAGAAATAAACGCTCTGAGGAGGCATATATGAAACAGCTTATAGCGTACTGCGGCCTGGACTGTGAAAAATGCCAGGCCTACATAGCTACGGTCAACAACGACGACGCGCTGCGCAAAGAAGTCGCCGCTAAATGGTCCGAGTGGAACAAAGCCGATATCACTCCCGGGATGATAAACTGCCTGGGCTGCCGGGCCGACGGCGTAAAGACCCCCTACTGCGCCTCCCTCTGCCCCATACGCCAGTGCGCCCTGGGCAGGCAGTTTGGCACCTGCGGGGACTGCCCCGAAATGGACGGCTGCGGTAAGCTCTCCCCCATAACCGGGAACAACCCCGCCGCCCTCAAAAACCTGAAAGGCTGACGGCAGACGATCATGAAACACATAAATATACGGTACGAAACGGCCCGCAGATGGCTGCTCTTCTGGACGCTGTTCATAGGCATAGGCGCGGTGGCGGGCGGGCTTTCCATGATAATCGACCCCAGCGGAAAAGCGCTGCACATGGACGGCATGCTGCCGTACTTTCAGAAACTGCCCTTCGCGGATACGCTGTTCAGGGACTTTCTGTTTTCGGGCTTCGCCCTGCTTATCGTAAACGGGCTGACCAACTTAAGCGCGGCAGTTTTACTGCTTAAAAAGCGCAGGCTCGGCGTCATACTGGGCGGCATATTCGGCGTCACGCTGATGCTGTGGATCTGCATACAGTTTTACATGTTTCCTCTCAACTTTATGTCCACAGCCTACTTCGTGTTCGGCCTGCTCCAGGCGGTTACCGGGCTCGTCGCCTGGAAACTGTCAGGGCGTGAGGAAGCGCAGAACGTAAAATGAGCGCATTTACCATCGAAACGCCGCGGTTGTTCCTGAGGGAAATGACCGCGGACGACTTTGACGCGCTGTACAGGGTGCTGGGGGACGCCGAAAACACGCGGCACTACCCCTACACTTTCGACGAAGCGCGGGTGAAGGGCTGGATAAGCCGCAACATGGACCGTTACCGGCAGCACGGTTTCGGGCTGTGGGCGGTGTGCCTTAAAGCGTCCGGCGAAATGATAGGCGACTGCGGGCTCACCCTGCAGCCCATAAACGGGCAGACGCTGCCCGAGATAGGCTACCACATCCGCCGCGACTGCCAGCGCAGGGGCTACGCCAGGGAAGCCGCGAAAGCCGCGCGCGACTGGGCGTTCAGGAACACGGACTACCCCGCGCTGTACTCCTACTGCAAGTATACCAACGAAGCCTCCATCCGCACCGCGGAAGCGGTCGGCATGCGCTTTGACCGGGAATACCCGGACAAAGACAACGGCATCACCCACGTGTCGGTCATCGGCAGGGAGCAGTGGCTTTGCGAACTCGCGGACAACATGATCGCGTGGGCGGAGAGCAGGCTGGGAAACACGGATTACGCAGGCTGGTGCCTGTCTTTCATCGAGGACGCACTGGAAAAAAGCAACGGCATAGAGGTCTTCGGCGGCAGCTCGGCGAAGGAGTCCTGCGAAATGTATAAGGACGCCCTGCAGGGCGGTCAGCCGGAAAGAGGCGCATTTGTGTTCTACGA
>JAFZLE010000368.1 GCA_017551645.1 Clostridia bacterium
CATTTCGGCGATCTTCCCTTTTGCGCGCAGTCACAGTCTGGCAAAACTCGTGCGCGCTACTTTTGTTGATCGCTCCTCTATTCCATTCAGTATTACCTGAATGACGCGGATAATATACCCGTTATTATTTCCGATGTCAACTGATTTTTTGAAAATACTCGATATATTTACATTTGAAGTATTCTCTTTACAACATAACCAAATAGGCTCTATGGCATTTTACGCGTTCTCATTCTTTGTTGCACTTCGTCCGTGCAAGTGTTATAATTAAGTTGCGTATAGCTTTGATAGTGTTTTATCAGTCACTTTTTCACATGTGAAGAAACGCTTCATCGACAGAACAGGCACATACTTTGCCATCCGCTCTGAATAGGTAAGGAGGAATGCTCATGAAACGTCGACTGTTATACATGCTTCTGTTCACGGCAGCGATCGCGCTGATACTGGGCTTAACCATGACTGCCAAGGCTGTCCCGCCTGCCGGTTCGTGCCCGGCTTCCGCAAACGGCGGGGGTCATGAGTGGCAGCGCAGGTCTTCGACGGAGGCCAGCTGCACCACGCCCGGAGAGACGCTCTGGATATGCCGAAACTGTAAAACACGGTATAAGGAGACCACTCCCGCAATGGGGCATACCTGGTCTGCATGGTATACCATGAGAGAGCCTACCTGCACCACATCCGGGGAGGAAGTACGTCAGTGCACGTATTATAACTGCGATCAGGGGCATCCGCTGGAAACGCGTACCATACCGCCTCTCGGCCACAGCTGGAGCGAATGGAGAACCACCAGGGAAGCCACCTGTACCGTATCGGGACAGAAAGAGCGCAATTGTTCCCGCTGCGGCAAAGTAGAGACCCAGTCCATCCCCGCGGCCCATTTCTGGGGCAAGTGGCAGGTAGATACCGAAGGTACCTGCATGACAAAAGAGCGTCTGACACGAAAATGCCGTGTCTGCGGCGCGTTTGATTACTGGGAAAAGGACTACGGCGATCACGACTGGGACGAAGGCACGGTGACCAAACAGCCCACAGCCTATGAAGCGGGTGTAATGACCTACACCTGCAATATCGAACCCACCCACACCAAAACCGAGCGTATACCTCCGACAGGCGGCAGCGAAGGCTTCGCCCTGGGGCTTGAGATAAGCGTCGCAGACGGCAGGAAGTATTATAACGCGAACGAGACCGTGACCTTCGACTGCCGGATCACTAACCTTACAGATGCGCCGGTCTGGATAGAAAGGCTTAAAGCCGTTGACCCGGAATATGACGTGACCACTCTAAGCGCTCCATTCGGCGACAGTCTGCTGCAGCCGTACGAGTCCCGTTCAACTACGATTAAATATATTACCACGCAATCGGACTGGTACAGCAACCGCGCAATACTTACCTTTGAAGCCAGAGGATACGACCCCAAAACCTTCTCGGAATACGACGATTACATCTGGTCGGACAGGCATCAATACGTATTGAGTTTCAACAATCGGTCAGACTTGAATCTTATCGTCGAACTTACAGAGACTTCAGTGCCTGCCAACGGTGAGTTTTACACGGAAGGCGAAGTTATCGCTTACCACGCGGATATAACTAACCGGTACTCATATTCCCTGCATAACGTTGAGGTGAAATTCCGACCTAACGCAAAGTCTGATGATGAGTATATCGCGGACATAATAGATCTTTTGGATACCTACGAGACGCGGGGGTATTCGGGTTTCGAGCATACGGTGGAAAAGGCCGACTGTGAACGGGGATACTATATCGGCTACGTGAGAGCTCAAAGCAAGGAAGAAACGGACGGATTCTACGCTTCCGTGTTCTCCGTCTGCGGCGACCCCCCAGCAAAAGGCCTGAAGATAGAGGCTTTTGAAGCGAATTTCATCGAAGATAACGTGATCATACGCTGCGAGGTGACCAATCTCACGTCCGGTGAGGTCATGCTGGAATCCGGCTGGTATTACACCGCAGGACTTCGGCAGGTCAGCAAAGCCGATCCCAATGACGGAAAGTTTCTTGCGCCCGGTGATAAATGCGTTTACTTTACAAATTATCGGATAGACCCTGAGGATCCCGACATAAGGTATCCAATACCGCTTACCTTCTACGCGAAGGGCGTGATGAAAGACACGTTTGAAACAGTTTATTCGCCGGCGTACCGTATGGAGCTTGCGGAAAAGCGGGTAGAAGTGTTTAACGAGATAACTATCTCCGTAAGCGAGGCTTCAACACCTGCAAACGGCAAATGGTACACGGAGGGAGAAAAGATACTTTACGAGATCACCGTAGCCAATATAAGCGACTACGCCGTGAACGACATAGCTGTACTGGAAATGCCGATGTACGGAAAGCAGGAATACATTATCAAGCAAGACACACTGGCAGCCGGCGGTAAACTGACATATACAGCCGAGCATACCGTCACGAATGAAGACGTACAGACGGGTTCCTTCAGTGACAATGCCAATGTATACTGGTACAGTCCCATATCGGCAAACAACGGTGCGGACGCTGAAAGAGTATATTCTCCCTGCGGAAAATGATCGCATCTGCTTGAATAAATGACCAAACGCCGCCGGCATTCAACGATAACCGAATGCCGGCGGCAATGATTTTTTCTTCGAAAAATGAACAAAGGCAGGCGACAGATGGGGCAGAGGATGAGACCGGAAAAGGGCCTATGAAGAAAAAACTGACACTGTCTGATTTTCATCGTATATAATAGTGACAAATCCCCTCGCTTATGTTACAATAAAGTAAACTGAAGAACCGGTTTAAGTTAAGTAACAATCGAGCGCAGAATTCTGACACGGCGTACCCGCAAACAAAGGAGGCTTTGCAATGACACTCAGACTCGTTACGTTATTCATCCTTATCATCGCGCTGCTGCTTGGCTGCGCGGTGCTGCCCGCCGGGGCGGAGCATAAGCACACCTGGAAGGACCTGCCCGACGGCGTGATCCAGCAGCCGACATGCACAGAACCCGGCTTTAAAGTACAGTACTGCACCGGCTGCGGCATCACCAAGGACGTGAAGATCCCCGCGCTGGGCCACAGTTTCACCACCAAGACGTACAAAAG
>JAFZLE010000369.1 GCA_017551645.1 Clostridia bacterium
ACGCCACTTTCTGGCCGGGTTTGGCGTACAGCGTGATGTCGTGCAGCACGGTCTTGCCCTCTTCATAGGCAAAGTCCACATGCTCCAGGCGCACGTCGCCCTCCAGGCGGGTATAGCTCACCGTGCCGTCGTGATGCGGGTGCTTCCACGCCCAGGTGCCTGTCTGCTTATCCGATTCGCTCACGTTGCCGTCTGCGTCTATAACAGCATTTACCATTGTCACGTAGCCCTCGTCCGTCTCTGGCTGCATGTCTATCAGCTCGAACACGCGCCCCGCACCCGCAAGCGCCATGGCTATGTTGTTGAGCTGCTGCGCCACCTGGTTGACGTTGCCGGAAAAGCGCTTGGCCATGTTAAGGAACGTGACGGTGGTCGCGATGGAAAGTGCGCTCAGGCCGCCCTCGACGATGCTGCAGAAACCCACGTTTTTCACGCCCGTCAGTATGAGCGCGCCGCCGATGAGCGCGATGGTCACGTAAAGTATGTTGCCTATATTGTTTATGATGGGGCCAAGTATGTTGGCGTACGCGTGGGCCTTGAAGTTGTCGTTCCTCAGCTCGTCGTTGACCTTCTCAAAGTCCTCGCGGCTGCGGTCCTCATGGTTGAACACCTTTACGACCTTCTGGCCGTACATGATCTCCTGTATGAAGCCTTCCGCTTTGCCCACGGATTTCTGCTGGCGGATGAAATACTTGGCCGAGCCGCCGCCCACTTTTCTGCTGATAAGAAGCATGCCGAACACGCCCAGCAGCACCACCAGCGTCAGCCACAGGCTGTAGTACAGCATTATGAACAGCACCGTGACTATGATAACGGCGGACTGAAGTATCGCCGGCAGAGAAGATGAGATAAGCTGCCGCAGCGTGTCTATGTCGTTGGTGTAGCGGCTCATTATGTCGCCGTGCTTGTTGGTGTCAAAATAGCGCACGGGCAGGTTCTGCATCTTCTCGAACATGGCACAGCGCATTTTGTTCAAAAAGCCCTGTGTTATATAGGCAAGCAGCTGATACTGGGCCAGCACCACCAGCAGCGATCCCGCGTAAAGGCACGCGAGCACCGCTACTTTGGGCAGTATGAGTTTGCCCGCATCCTGCCAGCCTACGCCGTTCTTGACCGAATCCGTGATTATGGATATGACCTTCTGCTGGAATATGGCGGGGATGCTCGCCATGACCGAGGACAGCAGGATACATATTATCACTATCGGGACGAATTTCGGGTAAGCCCTGAAAAGCATCTTTATGAGCCGCCCTATGGACTTTATGTCGATCTTGGGCTTTTGCATTTTGCGCATATCCGGCTTATTCATCGTCATCCCTCCCCGTGGTCTGTTCTTCGTAGATCTCCCGGTAGATGGTGCTGGTGCGCATAAGCTCGTCATGCGTGCCCTGGGATACCACGCGCCCGTTGTCCAGTATAACTATCAGGTCAGCTTCCTGCACGGAGGCGATCCGCTGGGCAATGATGATCTTGGTAGTTTCGGGTATGTACTGTTTGAAGCCCATGCGGATCTGCGCGTCGGTCTTGGTGTCCACCGCGCTGGTCGAGTCGTCAAGGATAAGAATCTTGGGTTTTTTAAGCAGCGCGCGGGCAATGCACAGGCGCTGTTTCTGGCCGCCTGAAACGTTGGTGCCGCCCTGCTCTATGTAAGTGTTGTAGCCGTCCGGGAAGGCGGATATGAAGTCGTGTGCCTGGGCGAGCTTACAGGCTTCGATAAGCTCCTCGTCTGTGGCCTGCTCGTTGCCCCAGCGCAGGTTGTCCTTTATAGTGCCGGAGAACAGCTGGTTTTTCTGCAGCACCATGGCCACGCTGTCGCGCAGGGAGCTGATGTCATATTTCCTTACGTCCAGTCCGCCCACGCTTATGCTGCCTTCGGTCACGTCGTAAAGGCGCGGTATGAGCTGCACGAGCGTGGACTTGCCGGAACCCGTGCCGCCTATCACGCCCACCGTCATGCCTGACTCTATGCGCAGGTTCACGCCTTCCAGCGCGCAGTTCTGGGCATTTTGGGAATACTTGAAATTGACGTTGTCAAACACTATGGAACCGTCCGGTATCTCCTTGACCGGATCGGCGGGGTTCTTTAGCGTGGATTCCTCGTTGAGCACCTCAGCGATGCGGCGCATGGATTCCAGCGAAATGGTGAGTATCACGTAGATCATGGACAGCATCATCAGCGACATCAGCACCTGGAAACCGTAAGTCAGCATGGCTGAGAGCTGCCCGACGCCTATGCCGCCCGTCCCGTTTATAACGAGCCTTGAGCCTACGGCCAGTATGAACACCATATTGAAGTACAGGCAGGCCTGCATGAGAGGGTTGTTGAACGCCACAATGCGCTCGGCTTTGGTGAAATCGGCCCTTATCTCCTCCGCCGCCCTGCCGAACTTCTGCTTTTCGTAGTCTTCGCGGGCGAAGCCCTTGACCACGCGCATGCCCCGCACGTTTTCCTCAACGGACTGGTTCAGCTTGTCATATTTCTTGAACACCCGGTGGAACGCGGGCATGGCCTTGCGGGAAACGAAGAAGAGCCCCGCCGCCAGCACGGGTATCACTACCACGAACGTCAGCGCCAGCCTGCCGCCCATGCGCGCCGCCATCACTATGGCGAAAATGAACATGAGCGGCGAACGCACCGCCGTGCGTATGACCATCATGAACGACATCTGGGCGTTGTTCACGTCCGTCGTCATGCGCGTTACCAGCGAAGCGGAGGAAAAACGGTCTATGTTCTCAAACGAAAAGTTCTGTATGCGGTCGAACATGTCAGTGCGCAGGTTCTTGGCAAAGCCCGCCGCGGCTTTGGCGCTCACGTAGCCCGCGTATCCGCCGCAGCCCAGCGACACGAACGCCATCACTACCAGCGTGAGCCCGGTCCTGAGAAGCGCGCTCATCTCCAGGCTCTGCTGTATCTTTTCTATCAGGTCGGCGGTGATGAACGGAATAAGGCACTCAATGATGACTTCCCCAACTATTGCCAGGAAAGACATTATGGCAGGTCTTTTGTATTCCCTAAGGCTCTTTAACAGTGTTTTTATCATGGGTCGCTCCTTGCCGGAAACTATGGACATGCGGTGTTCCAAACACATTCGGATTATTATACAGCTATTTATTTATTATATCACATTTTCATAGTTATTTCAATTTGCCCGCATAAAAAAACGGGCTCTCTGCCGGAGTTTTCCCGCCGGGAGACCGGCCGTATAAGACCCGCCCGCCTTGACTCGGTCTGCGCGAAAAGGTATAATCAGACCGCAAGTCGTTTCAGGAGGCTTACCATGCTGAAGATCGGTATAGTCGATCAGTATCTCGACAACTGGCACTGCAGTTATTTTCCCGGTTTCATGCGCGAAGCCGTTTCGCATTACGGATATGACGCCGACATCACCCGGGCGTACGCGGTATGGGACTGTCCGCTCGGCGGCGGAGTGTCCACGGACGACTGGTGCCGGGAAAGAAATATAAAAAGAGCGTCATCCTTAGACGCTCTCATTGACGAATGCGACGCAATAATGGTCATCGCCGCCGACGACGCCTCGTATCATGAAGCGCTGTGCCAAAGACCACTTATCAGCGGCAAGCCCGTGTTCGTGGATAAGACATTCGCCGTCAATGCCGAAACCGGAAAACGCATGTTCGATCTGGCTGATGCGCACGCCACGCCTGTGTTTTCCTCATCCGCCCAGCGCTACTGCCAGAGCATAATCGACTGGAAAGCGGCGCACCCGCAAAAGCCCGCTTTCGTATCGACCGTGGGGCCCCACAGCATCGACCGCTACGCCGTACACCAGCTTGAGGCCATTTCCGCCTTGATGGGCACGGGTATACGGCGCTTAAAGGCGTTTGCCTGCGGCAGCATGGTCACGCAGCTCATACTGGACTACGGCGAAGGTCGCTGGGCCAGCTTCATGCAGTCGCCCCAGCCCTGGGCCGAGTTCAATTTCATGGTCTCACAGGATGGGGAGACCGGCGCGCGCCTGGTGAGCGACGACAGGGATTTCTACAGGAACCTGATGAAAGCGATGCTCGACTTCTTTGTCACCGGCGTTCCTCCGGTCAGCAGGGAGGAAACGCTGGAGATACTTGCCGTGATCGACTTGGCGCGTATCGCCCGCGAGCAGCCCGACACCTGGTTCCCCGTCAATCCATAAGCTCCGCCGCCGTGGACAGCCAGCGCGCGGCGGGCGTCGTCCACACTTCCTTGTACGTGGCGTTGTTCATCTGGGGCCAGTACGGTTCGTCCAGCGCGCCTTTGGTCTGTACGCCCACAGGCAGCTCGCCCGTCATTTCTCCCGGCAGCACGGCATACTGGCTGGCGTAGCGCCTGCCTTCCCCGTACATAAGCGACTGTCTGAACGGATTCAATCCTATGTTCCACTTGAGCTGCGCTGAGGCGATATTGTTGAGCGCTTTATCCTCCAGCAGCCGGCCCAGTATCGCGGCAGCCTTTGCCCGGCTCAGCAGCACCGCGTTGTTGCCCCTGAACGAGAACCAGACCGGGAATTGTTTTAGATACCAGCCATTCCCGAGATCCTTTCCGTTACACAGCTGAAGCCTGTATTCTTCCGCCGCCCCGTCTCCCGCCAGCAGGTGCTGCCTTCTGAAGCTCTCCATGTCGTCTGTTTCCCGCTCGTGATATATGCCCGCGGGCATCATGCCGTATGGCGAGGCATAACCAAACAGTTTTTTTATGTAGTCTGCGTGCCTTTGTGCTGCTTCGCGCCAGTTCACGGCGTGCGGATGGTCCGGCAGGACACGGATCAGCTCAGAGAGCATCTGCGCGAATATCTGGTCCCGCGCCTGGTGATTGAAATGCACCGGCACGCGCTTTGTCGGGTCACGCCAGAAAAAGCCTCCGTTCCCAAAAGCGCCGCACGCCTTCCCTTTTTCCATGCATTCCAGCGTGATTCGGGCATACTCCGCAGCCCTCCCGGCGTAAAACCCTTCATTGGTCTGCCCGTACAGCAGCGCCGCGCTCCATGCCATAGTGGCAGAAAACACGCTTTGGGGCGTCATATAACTGTGCTCCCAGAAAGAGGGCGGCGTTTCGTCAAACCCTGTCACGGCAAACTTATTTTCTGCGAAGCCGAAATCCTCCCTGGCGCAGTTCAGCGCGCTCCGCGCCAAACCCGGGTCCTCATCCGCCAGGCATCCCGCGGCGTACGCCTCTATGCCCGCGCAGAGATAGTTTTCATAGGCGTTGTCGTGCACGCGGGCGCTCACGTCGTCCGTGTCTCCCATAAAGCCCTGCGTCCACATGCTCATGCCCACGCTCGTCGCCCTGTAACCGTCACCGAAGCGGCTCTTGAGCACGTAATCCAGTCCCCACAGCGCCTCCTCCAGAAAGCGGTATGCTTTGGGGTCGTTTCTGCTTTTCAGGCGCTCATACATCTCAAACAGTGAATACGTGACCTCGGCGGACTGGATGAGCTGCTGGGACAGGTCGCCCGCGTCGTGCCAGCCTCCGTTGAACACGAACGCTCTGCCTCCATGACGGGCGATGATATCCCTGTGGCAGCTTTGGTGGCTGCCCGGCACTGGATAGCCGCAGCGCTCGCAGAACAGGAAATTCAGCGCTTTCCACGCTGACGGCAGCCATATGTCCCTGCCGATTACGAATTCGTCCGTCTGAGCATATCTGGTTCGCAGTTTATATGTCCCCGGTACCGTCACCGCCGAAAAATCCGCCAGCGTAACGTGCGGGTACCCTGTTTTTTCGGTCACTCCGGAGAATACCGTTTTGCCTTTTTCGTCTGTTATTTCAAACACGCATGGCTCGTCCGAGCCTATCACCGCGCGCTTTTCAAGTTCCGCCTCGTACCCGGAATAGCACCACGCGATCTCCCCGTCTTTAAGCGCCCAGCCCGAATCGTTTTGCACCGTTTCCGCCTGCTGCAGCTCCATATCCGCGATGTCAAAGCGCATGGAATTGCCCAGATCGGCCAAAGTCTCGGTGCCGTTCAGCGAAAACACGAACTCCAGCCCCGTCACGCGGTCACGGGGCAGCGACGGCATCTCCACACAGCACTCGTTCCATATCCCGTTCTCAAGGTTCACCGTGTGAAAGCCTTCCCTGTGATACTTGTCCGGGATCGGTTCTTCGCCTTCGTTATAAAACTGCAGCCCCAGGTGCGGTCTGCGTATGCCCTCGCAGCCGGGCAGCACCCGGAAATACAGGCGGTCGAACTGGCGCCAGTCCTCCCCGTCAAACTCTATGCGCACCGAGACCATGCCCAGGTTGCTGCAGTCGCCGTGTTCCAGGTCTCCGAAAGGCCGTCTGCGTGCGGGTGAAACGGCTTCGACGCGCAATATCTGCTTCCCGTCTTCCCCCGTATGCGCGCTGACCGTGCACTCGCCTGTTTTCGTCGGGCGCCCAATGTTTATTTCCCGGCGCAGGAGCACCCGCCGCGAGGCCGTCTCTGCCTCCAGCGACGCTTCCTTATGCAGCGGCAGCGGCCTGTGGATAAAGCCGCTTTCCAGTATCTCCTTAAGCAATCGTTCCATTCGCCTGTCTCCTTCAGGGCAGCTGAAAACCGCACATGGCGGCGCCTATCAGTCCGGTCAGCTCAGGGTCCAGCCCGCTCAGCCTGACTCCGCCCGCCGCGAAGCGCATGCTGCCGGGATTCAGCCTGGATACTATATCGCCGAACATGCGTTCGTCCGAAACTACTCCGCCTCCCAGCACCACCGTTTCCGGATCGGTCACCCAGACCAGGTTCATGATAAGGGCGGCGGCGGCTTCCGCGGCGTCGTATTTGAGTTTTACACACAGCGCATCGCCCTGCTCCGCCAGGTCTGTGATGTCTTTTGCGCTTATCCGCCTGTCTGCAGGGAAACAAAGGCGCGTATCTGGATACCGCGCTCTGAGCGTCCGCGCACGCCGATCCAGGCCGGAACCGGACGCGATCGCTTCCGCACAGCCTCTGCGTCCGCAGGGACATTCCACGTCCCCGAACACATCCACCGCCACGTGCCCCACTTCGCCCGCGTTGAAGCTGTGGCCTTTGATGACCTTTCCGCCCGTGACGAACGCCGCGGCGATACCGGTGCCTATGTTCATGTATATAAAATCGTCCAAATCCCTGCCCGCTCCCAGAACGCGTTCCGCCCTCAGGGCGCAGCGCACGACGTTGTCTATATAAGCGGGCAGACCCGCCTTTTCGCTCAGCATGCGCGCAAGCCCGACCGTTTCGCAGCGGCCCGGTTCAATTTCGAGCCACAGCCCGTTTTCGCCGTCGACCCTGCCCACCACGCCCGCGCCCAGGCAGGTAACGCCTTCCATAGGCGCGGCAGGCATGAAATCGTCAAGGCAGGCAAGCATGTATTCGGCAATCTCCCGCTGGCTCTGCCCGCCCGCGAGGGGCGAATCATAGCGGCGGCTGAACACTATTCGGCCCGCTCTTTCCACTATGCCTATAAGCAGTTTGGTGCCGCCCAAGTCCAGCGCCAGGCATTTTTCGTCCATATGCCGTCTCCGTTTCCGTTTTTCTCGATTATACACTGGCAGAGTGAGTTTATCAACCCCGCGCGGCTTGACACCCGCATGCGCTGATGGTATATTACTTTTATCATACGCCCGGAGGACATAAAAATGCGCATAACATACACGAACAGCACGGAGGAATTCTATTTCGTCACCGCTTCGCGCATAGCGGATATGATAAAGCTTAAGCCTGACGCAGTGATAGGTCTTGCCACCGGGCGCACCACCACGGGCGTGCACGAGGCACTGTGCAGTATCTACCGTTCAGAACCCTTCGACACGTCAAAGCTCACCGTATTCGGCATGGACGAGATAACCAACTTGAGCCGCGATTTTCCCGGCAGCTGCTATTACATGCTTTTGAATCAGGTGGTAAAGCCGCTGGGCATCCCCATGGAAAACTTCCTCATGCCGCCCGTGTATTCCGACGATTTTGAGCGGGAGTGCCGCCTTTTCGAGTTCGCCATCGAAGCGAAAGGCGGAGTGGACCTGCAGATACTCGGCATAGGCGAGAACGGGCATCTGGGCTTTAACCAGCCTGGCACTCCCTTCGGGTCCACCACCTGGATCAGCCGCATGGACGAAAAACTGGACGCGCGCATCCGCCGCGAGAGCGGCTCATCGCCTGACGCGGACCTGGGCGGCTTTACCATCGGCATTAAAAACATAATGATGAGCCGCAGCGTCATACTTGCCGCCAACGGAAAAAGCAAAAGCGGCATCGTATACAAAGCGCTGCGCGGGCCTGTATGCCCGGACGTCCCCGCTTCCGTATTGCAGCTGCATCCCTTCTGCGAGACCATCCTCGACCCCGAAGCTGCGGAAATGGTCAGATAAACGTATAATTCAGGCACGTCATTATAAAATCAACTCAGATGCTTTTGTGCTTCTGAGTTGATTGCTTTACACCGCTGTCATTTACGTTTTTTCACCGCTTTTTTCTGTTCGGATCAGTTCAGGCGGAATGTTTTCAGCAGCAGGTATACCGCCCAGAACGAGACAGCCTGACACAAGCTCGCCATGTATCTCAGGATCGTC
>JAFZLE010000370.1 GCA_017551645.1 Clostridia bacterium
ACTTCATCCTGGACATCAAACTCCTTATCCGCCGGGCGCCTCGTTGCCGCCGTCGCTTCGGCGGCAGACCCGGCGTAAAGTTCCGTGACTTCGCTGTCACTGCCATTGAGCGCGCCGATCCCGCGGGCGCACGCATCGAACGTTCCAGGAGTGTCCATGGTTTTATACGTACCTGAGAGGCTCGATGGCATAGTGCCCGGCGCGGTATAGAGCATGCAGCATATCCCGGCGCAGCGCAGACGCATAAGTTCCGCCGCTTCCTCGTCCGAGAACAGCAGCTGCACGGCCTTCGCGTAGTCGAAGAACGCCTGCCGGTCCGTCCTGAGCACTTCCGCGACAGTTTCGGGCGCGACCGCCTCCATGGCGTCGTATTGTTTTTCTATCTCCTTACGCCAGAGTTCCGCATTTCCCGCCCAGTCCCCCGCAAGGGCCAGTTCCTGGGCAGCTTCGGCGGTACTGATATGCGCGGAACAGGTATGCAGGGTATACACGGCTTCGGTATCGCTCAGACTGTCACGGGTAAGCGAGCAGAAATCGGCGCTTTCAGGGCCATTTCCCTCCATGCCTTCCCTGGGTATCTTCACGGTCATGGTGCATACGTTGCTCTGGCATATCATTTCATTGTGATAATCATTCGATTCCACATCTGGCTCATAACCGTCATACCATATGGAGAACGTGACCTTACCCAGATACTGCGGATCATCCGGAGTCGGCTCCACAAAATCCAATATCGTGTCCATGAACGTACTTGTGTATTTGAGCGTCACCGACTGAACAGCGCTGTGCACTTCTCCGTCTGCAAGGGTCAGTTCGTCGTTATCGCCTATCCCTTCCCAACTGGGTATCCATTCAAATAATGTGCCGTCAGCATACTGGGTTTTTCCAAACGCCCACAGCGGCACGTTGCCCGTGTTTGTAAGGGTCAGCATGAAATCAACATTCATGCCAGCCGGCCCGATCCCGCCGCACTCGTCTATATCATAAGAACTGATGGTATAGTGTTCCGACAGCGCCAGTTTGAGCCCCGGGTGCGGATCTGCCGTGCCCGGATAGTAGCCTACGGTAAATACGGTCTCGTGAGAGAATATGTCCCTCGCCTTGTATGTCATCACGTACATTTCGGGCAGCTCATCTGCGCGTCCGATCCATTTATATTGAAAAGACAGTCCTTTTGCATCTGACTTGGGCAGGCCGTTCATCGTGTACTGCCAACCGTTGGCAGCGTTCATGGTCACTGTTTTGGTCTCTTCTTTTCCATCTCCGTACGAGTAGAAATCCATGTTTATCTGCGACGGCCTGAGCCCCGCCTTGTCGTCTTCGTCCTCCCAAACTATCCGTACCGTTTCGTAAGTCTTGCCATCGGCGCTGTTGCCCGCGGGCAGCGTCTCTGTCCTGGTGTGGGAGGGGTCGCGCAGGCAGGTATAGGTGATCTCGCCCTCCTCTGTATCGGTGGGCTGCTTGGTTATGACGCCGCCGTCCCAGTCATGGCCCAGAGGCTTGTCGTTGCCCGTGGATATCTTGCCGCAGCGGGAACAGGTCTGATGGAACACCCCGTAATGGGTGCAGTCGGCATGACCGGTGTATTCCCTTGGCCCCCACAGGTGGCCCAGCGCCGCGTGGGTCTGTTCGAACACTTCTGTTTTGCAGTACCTGCACTTGTATCTGTCGCCGCCCGCCCGTTCGCACCACGGATCTGTATGGCTGATCTTGCCCCAGAGATGCCTGCCGTCCGGGGAGGAAGCGCCCGTGCAGCCGGCAGTCGAAGGCTCCGCCTGCGCCTCGGGCATGAGCCAGAGCAGTGCTGTCAGCATAAGCAGCAGTGAAAGCATAAGCGCGACTGATCTTTTGAGCGTCATATCCGTTTCCTCCCGTCAGGCGTGATCCGGCCTGAAAGTCATCGTTAATGATATGTTATGATTATATTATATCATACGCGCAGGCTGTTGTCACCAGAATTGCTTACACTGACAAATCTGGCGTATTACAGCAAGCCCGCCCGCGGGCATAACAAGAGCGTCGCGGATACATACCTCGGCGCCTGCGTATCCGGTACCGTTATCTGCGGCTGATAAACGGTTCCGCTGTTCTCTTTTTATCGCTTCTCAGCCGGGCGTACCGGGTGGTCTTTCCCGGATCGGCGCACATTTTACGGTACAGTTTGGGTATATAAACGCAGGAAGCCCGGAATGATCGGGCTTCCTGTATGTTTTTGACCGGCTGTTTTTTATTTGTCAAGTTCGCCGTAGATGCCGCGGTACTGGGACGGAGTGCAGTTTTTGACGCTGTGGAACACCCGGTTGAAAGTGGCTATGCTGCCAAACCCCACGCTGGAAGCTATATCCATTATGGGCTGTTTCGAGTGTATCAGCAGCTCGGCAGCCATATTTATCCTTTTCTGCCTCAGATACTCCGAGAACGTGATGCCGGACTGCTGCTTGAACACACGCGAAAAATAGCATCTGGTAAAGCCTGTGAACGCGCTGACATCCTCCAGGGTGATCTCGTGCATATAGTTGTGGTCTATATACAGCCTGGCACTGTCCACTATCTGCGTTTCCGCGCGGCTCGTGCTGGGATCGGTCTTGCGCTGGAAACGCGCGATGTTGATCTGCCCCAGGCGGGCGTAGAGCTGCATCAGCATGGAATAGCACACCGAATTCCACATAAAGTCGCGCTTTTCGTAGCAGTTCACTATCTGCATCAAAAGCGAGCGTATGGATTCC
>JAFZLE010000371.1 GCA_017551645.1 Clostridia bacterium
CGAATTTGTCGTGACACTGGCGTGCACGGGAAAATGCAGGCACTGCTCGGAAGGCGATCATGACGGCTTCACGGAACACATCGACAAAACGATCGCCGCGGAAGCCGTACAAAAGATCTGCTCATATTACAGCATTTCGACTGTAATGACGTTCGGCGGAGAACCGCTGCTTTATCCGGATACAGTCTGCGCGATCCACAAAGCCGCGGCAAGTCTCGGAGTGTCTAAAAGGCAGGTCATCACAAACGGTTTTTTCTCAAAGGATAAAGACAGGATCAGAACCGTCGCGTTGAGTCTGGCCGAAAGCGGGGTCAACGCTCTGCTGCTGTCCGTGGACGCGTTTCATCAGGAAACCATTCCTCTCGATACGGTCATGTATTTTGCCGGGTGTGCGGCAGATTGCGGGATCCCGGTCAGGCTCCAGCCCGCATGGCTGGTAAGCGCCGAGGACCAAAACTCATACAATAAAAAAACAAAGGAGATCCTAAGGGCATTTGAGCCTTTGCATATCCCTCTGAATGAAGGAAATGTGATCTTTCCGGAAGGCAACGCGCTCAAATATCTTCGGGAATACTTTGATGACAGCGCCGCGCCTTCTTCCCCCTACGAGGAAGACCCTGAGGATATCAGAACGATTTCCTTTGACGCAAACGGTGACGTCCTGAACGGAAACGTTTATAAAACGGACATTCTTGAGATCATCAGGACCTACCGGCCATAAACCGTTTTCCGATATGATATAAAAGGCATCTCAATCATACATGCGGCGCTTTTTTGTTATGCTCCAAATGGGCGGGATCGTCATACAGATATCCGCCATACCGAAACAGTTCTCCCTTTTACGATAAAGCACGGGCTGAACACGCCTGGTCCGGAACAAATCCATGGGAAAGACAGTCTATTTCTCGGCTTGAATGCCGGTGCAGTATACCGGCGCAAGCCCGGACAGCTGCGTCCGGATCAAACAATACGGAGCGTATCAATGAAAACTTTCTCGAAAAAACTCACCCTGCTCATCACCTATATACTGCTCGCGGCGCTTTTCACTGGCGCGTTTGCCGAAGCGGCCGCCGATCTGACATCAGAAAAACGCGGGCACGATACCTTCCGGCCCAAGGTCTGTTCGGTATACATGGAAGAAGTATTCGGCAAAACGATGTGCGAAACATGGTTCAGCCTGGTCGATGCGGTCATGGCCGGGGAGGATACTTTCGCCTGTCCCGACACCCATACCTATGACTGGGTAATGGGCCAGTTCCGCGATAAACTCTTCCCTCCGCTGGTCGAGCTGATCGATTATTCATATGACCGCGACAGGCCTGTAAAGAACGGGAAAGCCGGTTTTGTATATACTGTGCCGCGCGAAGAAGCGGCGGCGAGGATTGCGGCGTTCGCTGCCCTGATCGAGGACATCCTGAACGAAACGCTGGAAGATGATTACACCGACCTGGAAAAAGCGCTGGCGCTGTATGAGTATTTCGCGGAAAACTACACATACGATTACGAGACCGCGGCATATGATCAGGGATATCCGGAATGGCTCTCCAGTTACCGCGTATTCACTGCCGGGACTGGCATCTGCCAGGAGTTTTCCGTGGCATACGCGTATCTGCTGATGCAGGCGGGCATTGAAGCCACGAACATGAGCGGACAGAGATCCTACGACCATGAGGGCCACCAGTGGACATATGTCAGGATGAACGGGCACAACTACCACATCGACCCGACGTATGTGATCGGAGACAATGTACTGGACTATTTCATGATGGACGACGCGCAGCGCGAGGCGGCAGACGGCTACCTCAGGGAGAACTTCGTCATCACCTCCAATTACGCGCAGGATCATCCGCATCCGGACTACGCTGCCGACGACAGGACGTTCAGTCCCTTATGGGGCGGTGAATTCGTATCTTTTGACCACGGATCAAGGACGCTGACCTACAGGAAATTCGACAGCGGCGCGCACTGGGCCACGCTGACTTTCCGGTATGACGGACTTGATTGACGGCCGGCAGGACATCCACGTATAATACCGGTAAACAGGCCGGACCCATGAGGAGAGATCGGGAGACAGATATGGATCTTAAAAAGTTTGACGGCAAATGCGTAAGGATCACCACTGTCTGGGGAGAGGTATACGAGGGGGTCGTATCTTACGACGACAAAGAATATGCTTCCCAGGAATATGGTCATGACGAGGAGGCTTTGCATCTTCCTCCAATTATATTTTATAAAACTGACATATCAAGTGTCATTAGCCTGGAGGACGTGAACGGCCCGTTTGGGCATTATTCCGAAAAGTACGGTCTTTTGGAAAAAAAGTGCGTCGAGTGGGGAAGCGGCATGATAGAAGAAGTCTTTGATTCGGAAGACGACATCCAGATACTCAGAATGCTGGCTTGTATGAAGGATCATTTCCAAACACTCGCGGACAGAGCTGTCCCCGGCATTGCTCCGTGGCGCAGCGGAATGAGCATGCCGGAATCAGAAGATGATGAAAGTGAGCAGGGGCCTGTTTACCTTGGGGAACTTGAAAGAATGCTGGGTACACTCGTAAAATACAATGATAACGAAGAAGTCGTCAATGAGGCGAGGGGTCTTCTGGAGCGGTTTTCAGCATATTTTGCCTGAGACCGGAGCCATTCGGATCCCGGTTCGTACGGATGCCGCAGGCAGCGATCTGCCGGGTTTGTGGATCAGATGCATGAAGGCGCCATGTCAGAGGAGTAAAAATGCTTGAACCGGAAAACAACGACACTTTGATCTGGTATCGGGACAACGCCGCGGAGTTTGCTGACCGCACCGCAAATGTGGATATGTCGGCGCTTTACCGCGCGTTCCTGGCATATATGCCTTCCGGCGGAAGAATCATGGACCTCGGCTGCGGAGCCGGCGGCGCCGCGCTGTGCTTTACGCAGGCAGGCTATCCGGTGCTGGCCGTGGACGGCTGCCGGGAACTGTGCGATTATACGCGGGACCGCGCCGGCTGCCCCGTCCGCTGCCTGCGCTTTGAGAAACTGGACTATGAGTACGCTTTCGACGGCGTCTGGGCCTGCGCTTCGCTTCTGCATGTGCGGAAAAAAGAGCTCCCCGGCGTGCTGCGCCTGGTACGCCGCGCGCTGAAAACGGGCGGTGTCTTCTACGCGTCGTTCAAATACGGGGAAACGGAAAGGGAACAAAACGGCAGAGTCTTTTCGGACTTCACCGAAACGTCGCTCCGCGCCCTGCTTGAAGAAGCGGGAGGTTTTCGCGAGATCAGCCTCTGGACCACTTCCGACGCCCGGCCCGACAGGGCGGACGAACGCTGGCTCAACGCGCTGTACAGGGCTCTATGATCTGAAAAGAATTATGCAGCCGGAGACCGGTACACGTTCCCGTGCTTGAAAACCAGGGGCTTAAATGGTATAATACCGTCACAAATCAATATCGGTCATCGGAGGACAGTACGCCGTAGCGTAGGGGATCGTAAAGCGACAGCTTTGCAGGCCGCCTGTCGGATAAGATGCCGGGTGAGCTCGGAACGATCGGCTTGATAAGCCTTTTGTTGCCGAGCTTATCTTTTGAAGGAGGAATACACATGGCAGACATTACCCTGACGCTCCTTACCAACGACGACCGGGAACGATTCATACTGGACAATCAGCGCGCGTTCAAATACGGAGCGCTGGAGGAATTCGGCGAACGGGACTCTCATTTTGAGGAAGACGGAGAGATCATTTCCCGAAGGACCATTGAAAACAGCATCGACAACGGCGTCGCGTACCGTATCCGCGAAGACGGCAGGATCGTCGGCGGCCTGGTGCTGACCATCGACCGGAAAACGCGGCACAACCATCTGGATCTCCTGTTTGTCGACCCGGCGGCGCACAGCAAGGGCGTCGGCACAGCCGCGTGGAAGGAAGTGGAGCGCCTTTATCCGGAAACGGAGGTCTGGGAGACCTGCACTCCCTACTTTGAGACGAGGAATATCCACTTCTACGTCAACAAATGCGGCTTCCACATCGTCGAGTTCTTCAACAGCCGCCATCCGGACCCTCACGGTCCCGAGACCGGCGCGGAGAACGGCCATGAAGACGAAGCTTTCGACGGCATGTTCCGCTTTGAGAAGCGGATGAGATAGCGGAAAAAGCCGCCGTATCACAGCCGGGACCGGCACACTTGTCTTTGTCAGCCTCATTACGAAAATACCGGACCGCCGCGGGGCGATCCGGTATTTTTTATAACTGTTTTCCTTCAGGCGTCGCCCGCCTTATCCGCAGATGAGCCGGAAGGACGAGAACTGCAAATGCCCCTCCCCCTCGAAAGTGAAATACAGCGCGCGCACGCCGTCGGGGATGTTTACTTCCGCTTCACCGTCATCCCAGACGTTATAATAGCCTATGGGTATCTCCCCCACGGGTTTTCCGCCTACAGACGTGGACACGATGAATCTGCCCCGGGCGTAGCCCATGGTGCGCGCGGAGATGCGCTTAAGCCCCTTTATGTCGAAGTACTTGAAGCCCACCGTGGTGCCGGAACAGATGTTGGCGATGTAGCTTTCTCCCTTTTCAAGGGGCCGC
>JAFZLE010000372.1 GCA_017551645.1 Clostridia bacterium
CGGTATTCCTGACAGGTCTTGAGGAAGGCATCTTCCCGATAACAAGAGCCATGATGGAAGAAACTGAGCTCGAAGAGGAGCGACGGCTCATGTACGTGGGGATAACGCGAGCCAAGAAATACCTTTATCTGACCTGCGCCAGAAACCGCCTGCTCTTCAACCAGAGGCAAAGCAACCCGGTAAGCAGATTTGTGGGGGAAATACCATCTGCCCTGCTGGAGGACGCGCGCCGCGCCTCTCAGCCGTCGAGACTGACTCCCTCAAGCCCGAATCAAAGATTATCTTCATACGGAGGAACGGGCCTGAATAACTCCGGCTTTTCGGGCAGCCAGTCCGCATTTGGCGGAGCGCTTACAAATTTCTCGCCAGGGGATAAGATCCGCCACAGGGTGTTCGGGCTTGGCACCGTGCTCACGTACAGCAGTAAAAACGGCATAGCGAGAGTAGACTTTGGCTCACCTTACGGCATAAAAGACCTGGATTGCCACCTTCCCGTACTAAGAAAAGTGGAGTGACATATTATGACATACGATATGCGCGGGCTCGTTGACAGGCTCAATCAGCTTGCTCACGAATACTATGACCTCGACGCTCCGACCGTCTCTGACAAAGAATATGACAAGCTTTATGACGAACTTGTGCGGCTTGAGAAAAGCAGCGGCGTCGTGCTTCCGGATTCCCCGACACACAGGGTGGGAGGCCAGCCACTCGACAGGTTCGAGCCGCATACCCATCTGAAAAAGCTTTTGAGCATGGACAAGGCGCAGAGCCTTGCCGAGATAGGCGAATGGTACCAGAGAGCCGAAAAACTGCGAAGCGACGGCATAGCCTCGGGATTAAAGCTGCCGCCGCTCAGTTTCGTGGTGGAACACAAGTTTGACGGGCTGACCCTGTGCCTTACCTACAAAAACGGCGTGCTCGTACAGGCCGCCACGAGAGGCAACGGCGTTACCGGCGAAGGTATACTTGCCCAGGCGAAGACCGTGCGTTCCATTCCGCTTACGATCCCTTATATGGGGACCATTGAGGTGCACGGTGAATGCTATATGCGCCTGAGCGTACTGGAAAAGTACAACAAGACCGCGTCCGAGCCGCTCAAAAACGCCAGGAACGCCGCCGCGGGCGCTTTAAGGAACCTTGACCCGCAGGTGACCGCTTCAAGGCACCTTGACGCGATATTCTACGACGTGAACTATATCGAAGGCAAAGAATTCGCGGATCAGGCGGAGATGCTTGCGTTCCTTAAGGAGAACGGCTTCAGCGTAAGCGCTACGGAACTGAGATGCCGCAGCCTGCAGGAGATCAAAAGCGCTATAGACCAAATCGAGGAGACCAGGGGCGAGCTGGATTACCTGATAGGCGGCGCTGTAGTAAAAATAAGCGATTACGCGACGCGGGCTTATATGGGCAGCACGGAAAAGTTCCCGCGTTGGGCCGTCGCCTACAAATTCGAGGCGGAAGAAGTCACGACCAAGCTAAAAAAAGTTACTTGGGAAGTAGGCAGGACGGGGAAGCTTACTCCTCTCGCGCACGTAGAACCCGTCGAGCTGGCGGGAGCCACGATACAGAGGGCGACGCTCAACAATTACGGCGATATACTGAGAAAAAGGCTCAAGCTGAACGCGAGGGTATGGCTCAGGCGTTCTAACGAAGTTATACCCGAGATAACCGGCAGGGTCGATGAATACTATCCTGACGAGGCCGAAATAGCAAAACCTGAGGTATGCCCCTGCTGCGGTCATGCCCTGGAAGAAAAGGGCGCGTATATTTACTGCCCCAACAGCAGGAACTGCACGGATCAGATCGTGATGCGACTGAGTCATTTCGCTTCCAGAGACGCGATGGATATAGAGGCGTTCTCCGAAAAAACCGCGCGGCAGTTCTGCGACGAGTTTGACATTAAAGACTGTGACGAGCTGTATGACCTGCAGTACGATAAGCTCGTAGCATTGGACAGATTCGGTGAGAAAAAAGCACAGAAGCTCTTGGAAGAACTGGACAAAAGCAAAAGCGTCAGGCTTGACCGCTTCATCTATGCGCTGGGAATACCCAACGTGGGCACAAAGACAGCGCGTGATCTCGCGGAGGCCTTCGGGGATATCGAAAAGCTCAAGAGTGCAACGGCAGAGGAGCTTACCGCCATCGGGGACATCGGGGATATCGTTGCGGATTCCATACTGGATTATTTCGCTTCCGATACGGGCAGAGGACTTGCCGACAGGCTGCTTGCAAAAGGCGTTCAGCCGGTCTGGGAAAATGAAAAGCTTGGATCTTCGCTGAACGGTATGACGGTAGTAGTGACCGGTACGCTGGTCAACTATTCCCGCCAGCAGGCGGAAGAGCTCATACGCCAAAACGGCGGCAAAGCCTCGTCCAGCGTTTCCGCGAAAACGAGCCTTGTTTTGGCAGGCGAAAACGCGGGCAGCAAGCTGGACAAAGCCCAAAAACTGGGGATCCGGATCGTCAGCGAAGAGGAATTTGAAAAAATAATTGCCAAATCGTAGCGCAAAGAGCAAAAAGTGTGATATAATAACAAGATAGGGGAGGAATGGAATGCGTTCGATGACCGGCTACGGCAAAGCAAGCGCCGCTATAGACGGAAGAAGCGTAGTCATTGAGATCAAGAGCGTCAATCACCGCTTTCTTGATATCAACATAAACTTACCCAGGCAGTTAGGGTTCATAGAAAACAAAGTCAGGCAGAGCATCGAAAGCAGGCTTTACCGCGGCAGGGTGGAAGTAAACATGTACTACCGCAACGAGCGTGCCGACAGCAGGGAAGTGCTTTTGAACGAAGCACTCGCCGCCAAGTATACTCAGGCGCTGAAACAGCTGAACG
>JAFZLE010000373.1 GCA_017551645.1 Clostridia bacterium
GCCTATCCTCTCCCACTGGCCGGGGAACACTTCCCACAGGCGGGCGCACTCGCGGCGGTTGATCTCCTGAAGGATCATGTATATGCGGGGCAGAAGGCGGGCCACCATCTCCTCGGGCCACTTTTCCAGCGCCTCCGCCATGACCGTGTGGTTGGTGTAGGCGAAGGTTCGGCGGGTGATGTCTTCCGCCTGGTCCCAGCTCAGGTCGTAGTCGTCTATCAGCACCCTCATGAGCTCGGGTATTGCCATGCCGGGGTGGGTGTCGTTGACGTGCAGGGCGACCTTGTCGGGGAAGATGGCGAAGTCCTCGCCGTACACCTTTACAAAGTCGTGCACCGCGTACTGCACCGACGCGCTGGACAGGAAGTACTGCTGCTTTAAGCGCAGTTCCTTGCCCTCGTAGTGGTTGTCCTCGGGGTAGAGCACCTTGCTGATGACCTCCGCCAGTTCCTTTTCCTCTATGGCGCGGGTATACTCGCCGCGGTTGAAGGAGGGCATGTCCAGGGTCTTGTTGGCTCTCGCAGACCAGCACCTTAACATGTTGACCATGCAGCTGTCGTAGCCCAGCACGGGCACGTCGTAGGGCACCGCCTGGACGGTGGAGTAGTTCAGGTGGCGGTAACGGGTCCTGCCGTTGTCGTCGTAATTCTCCACATAGCCGCCGAAGCGCACCATCTGGGTCTGGTCGGGCCGGCAGATCTCCCACATGGAGCCGTTCTCCAGCCAGTTGTCGGGCATCTCCACCTGGTAGCCGTCCACTATCTTCTGGCGGAACAGGCCGTACTCGTACCTTATGGTGCAGCCCATGGCGGGGAGCTTTAATGTGGTAAGGCTGTCCAGGAAGCACGCCGCCAGGCGCCCCAGGCCGCCGTTGCCCAGGCCGGGCTCGGGCTCTTCCTCGAATATGCGGGAGGCGTCCAGCCCCAGTTCGTGCAGGGCGGTCACGTAGGCGTCCTCGTTCACCAGGGACACCATGTTGTTGTGCAGCGCCCGGCCCACCAGGAATTCCGCGGACAGGTAATACAGCTTCTTGCACTTTTGCTTTTTGCGCTCGCCGCGGGAAGCGGTGCGCCGCCGCATGACCTCGTCCTTTACCGTCTGGGCCAGGGCGTCGTATATCTGCACACGGGTGGCGTCGGTGATGTCGCAGCCGTAGTTTCTTTCCAGTTTTTCGAGTATGGAAGCTTTTATCTCATCTGAAGTGAGCTTTTTGATGGTCATTTAAGTTCCTCCGGACACAAATGTCGCTTAATTATAGCACTTATACGGCTCCGTGGCAACGTTTTTAGCCAAAAACAACATGGCCCGGAGCCCTAAAAGACCGAATTAGCTTTTTCTTAACCCAGCCCTCCCGCGTCTTATGCTATAATCCCAGCATCTTATTATTGGAGGTGCAGCATGATCATTTGTCCCGACAGGCTCAAGCAGATGAACGCCGCGTACCGGGCCAACCCTGCCCTGAGGGCCGCCGAGCTGGCAATGGGCAAGCAGAACCTGGACGAAGTGATATTCGACAACCGCAAGGCCGCCGAAGGCATGTTCATATTCAATCACGAGCTGGAGACCCTGCCCGTGACCAACCAGATGCACTCGGGCCGCTGCTGGCTGTTCGCGGCGCTGAACCTGTTCCGCGAGATCGCCAACAAAAAGCTGAACATGGAGCAGTTCGAGCTGTCCCAGAACTTCATCGCCTACTACGACAAGCTGGAAAAGGCCAACTACTTCCTGGATTCCGTAATGAAGACCCTGGACCTGTACAAGGACGACCGGCTGGTCAACTACATCGTGTCCACCGGCGTGCAGGACGGCGGCCAGTGGGACATGATGGCCTCCCTGGTAAAGAAGTACGGCCTGGTGCCCAAGAGCGTTTTCCCGGAGACCTACATGTCCTCCAACACCCGCTCCGTCAACCGCGCCGTGAACATCAAACTGTGCCGCGCCGCCGCGATCCTGCGCCGCATGCACAAAGAAGGCAGGAGCGAAGACGAGCTTAAAAAGGTGTACGCGGACACCCTTGCCGACGTGCACGGCATACTCACCGCCGCCTTCGGCCAGCCCCCGGAGAAGTTCGACTTCGAGTACCGCGACAAGGATAAGAACTTCCACAGGATAGAGGGCCTCACCCCGAAGAGCTTCTGGGAGGAGTATATAAACTTCCCCTTTGATGACTATGTGTCCCTCATCAACTCCCCCACCGACGACAAGCCCTACAACCGCCGCTATACCGTGCGCTTCCTGGGCAACGTAGTCGAAGGCGACCCCATATGCTACCTGAACACCGGCATGGACACCATCAAAAAAGCGGTGATGCAGGCAGTCGACAGGGGCGAGAGCGTGTGGTTCGGCTCCGACGTGGGCTGGTTCATGGACCGGAGCGCCGGCGCGCTGCTAAACGACATCAACGACTACTCCCCCATCTTCGGCGGTATGGAGTTCAGGTGCTCCAAGGAGGACAAGCTGGACTACCGCATGAGCGCCATGAACCACGCCATGACCATCACCGGCTACCACGAGGTGAACGGCAGGCCCGTGCGCTGGAAGATACAGAACAGCTGGGGCGACGAGAAGGGCAGCAAGGGCTACTACATGATGAACGACGAGTGGTTCGACGATTATGTGTACCAGGCCGTGGTCAA
>JAFZLE010000374.1 GCA_017551645.1 Clostridia bacterium
GAGATATTCGACGAGAGGGACGACGTGGAGGAGGAGATGGTGGAGATAAGCGACTCCACCTGGCAGTTCGACGGCGGCATGAACATATACGACAAGTTCGGCGCGCTGGACTACACGCCACCCCAGGACTTATCCACCCATTACACCACCGTGGGCGGCTGGGTGACGGAGCTGCTGGACCGCTTCCCCAGGCGGGACGACAAGGCCACCTACGACCGTTTGACCATCACGGTGCTGGAAGCCGATCCCCACAGGGTGAACACCGTGAGGGTGGATTTAAAGCCTGAAGAGGAATAAACGCGACTGATACAGCCGGGAGAGATATATCTCCCGGCTGTTTTGTGTACCTGTGCCTTTACTTTTTCCGGGCGCTGTGTTAGTATCAGGCGGGAGCCGTTAAGGATGCCGGCGGTATGGCTTCAAATACAGGATGTAAGGTGATCAGTGTGGAACGCATTGCGACCTGGTGGATCAGATGGGAAGACCTGGAGTGGCCGGGCGGGGACGTGTCCGAGCGCATAAAGCGCAGGGCGGGCGCCTTCGCCGAGGCGCAAGTCAGCGCCGCGATGATATTCGGCGCCCATTTCAGGTGGGATTTCCTGCCCATGTTCACGCAGCTTAACGACTATATCGCCTTTGTTGCGGAGGAACTGCACAAATACGGCATAAAGCTGTTCGATCACCACTCCGTTACGCTCACGCACCGCTATCGTACAAAAGAGCAGTTAAGGCGCATCATGCTGGACAGCGCGCCGCACCTGCCGCTGTGCCCGTCCTTCGAGGCCGCCGAAAGCTGGCGCTACAAGGGCACGCTCCTGAACGACTGGCGCATGCTGGACGTGCGGGACTATAAGCCGGTGTATCTGCCGCAGTATATGGCGGAAAGCTTCTGCTATCGCAATCCCGGCTTCATAAGCGCGTATACGGACTATGCCGCGCGCCTGGTGCGGGATACCGGGATAGACGGCCTGAGCGCGGACGATACCGTGCACATGGGCGGGTACATTTCCTGCGGCTGCGAGTACTGCCGGGCGGAACTTAAGCGCCGCAGCGGCACAGAGCTTCCGCCCGCGGGGGACAATTCGTTCTGGGGCAACTGGGACAACCCCGCCTGGCGCGACTGGATAGACTTAAGATTCGACGCGGCAGGAGAGTTCTTCCGGCGCCTGAAAGCGGCGCTGCCAGAGGGGTTCATGCTCACGGCCTGCGGGGGAGCCTCGGCGAGCGGATACAGCGTCGCCGCGGCGTCGGACGCCAGGCAGTTCATCAGGGGCTGCAATTACGTGAATATGGAGCTGGTGGGGAACACGCCGCCCTACAAACACGATCCGCTCACCGTGAACGTTCCCATGAGGCAGCGCTTCACCAACTCCTCCCATCATTACGCCGTGGCGCGCGGGGCGGGCACGCGGTTTTTCAACACCGGCTTCGCCCACAGCGCCGTGTCGGCAGATTGCGTATGGGCGATATGCAAGGCAATGGGCGGAGACGCCTGGATAGGCACGCTCAAAAGCCGGCTGGGGCTGCCCCGGCGCGTGCTGGATACGCTCCCGAACGAGGAAGACATCGTAAACATCGCCTTCGGCTTCGAAAAAGCGCACCCCGAGCTGTTTGAGGGGGAGCTGCTCGCCGGGGTCGGCGTGTATTTCTCCTATGAGACGCGGAACCACACGCTGTTCGGCAGCCTGTTTTCCGGCTACTGCGAGGACTATAACCAGACTCTCGCGCTGCTGTTCAGGCACGCGGTGTGCGCGCATACGCTGTTTGAGTTTCCTGAAAACACGGAAGAATATGCCGCGGTACTGCTGCCCAGCGCCGCCCGGATGAGCGCGGAAGAAACCAAAGCCATGGTTAAATACATTGCCGCTGGGGGCACGGTCATCGTGACTGGGCCGTCGGCGGTTCCGGGCTGCGAAAGCGGCCGGGTACTGCCCAACCGGGTGGACGTGCCGGAGGGCGAATTCTTCCCCAGTGTGCCGGACGGTGTCCACTTAAGGTCCCCCGCCTGGCTGAAGGCGAAACTGCCTGCGGGCGGGGAAGGCGGGTGGAGCAGTCCCCGAAGGGGCCTGTACTACCACCCGGCGCGTGCGAGCGAAGGCAGGGACGAAGAGGAGCTGATAAAGCTCTGCCGCGAAGCGGTCCTGCCTTCGCCGGTCCGGGTCCTGCCCGCGAAGGGCTTCCTGACTACTGTGTTCGAAAGCGATAAGTATTTTATAGCGCACCTGCTCGTCGAGGAGTACGACGTGGAGATAGACCGTGAACTGGACGCCGTGCGCACGCACCGCAGCCGGGTTAACATCATAACGAAGGCGGAGCCTGCGGGCACCGACGGGGAGATCAGGATACAGACGCATTTACCCCTGCGCGCGTACGCGCCTTTCAGTGATGACGGACCTGTGATAATGCCTGGCGCTGACGGATATACCGTGCGCCTGCCCGAGTGCTGCGCCTATGCCATACTGCGCTTTGATAAGCAGGTATAGACCCTTTGGCGGGCGGCAGATACGCCTGAAGGAAAGAACAAGAAAAGAGCCCGCGGGATACCGCGGGTTCTTACTTATCGCCTGGCTGTTACGCCATCCACAGCCCGTGGAGGTTGCAGTAGGCGTACACCGCTTCCACCTTTTCGCCGGGCAGCAGCGCGAACTCGGCGGCGGGGGCGGCGCCGGGGGACAGGGTCTTCCTCTGGTTGCCCTTGTCGGTCTTTAGCAGTATCCACTCGATATAGTGGGCGTCCACCATGGGATGCTCCACGCTGCCCACCTTTACCGAGACGACGCCGTCCTTCACCTCATACACGGGCACGTGCTTTTCGCCCGCCGCGTCGGTGGTGTTGGGGATGAGCTGTTCCATCGCCTGGCCGCAGCACATTATGTCGCAGCCCTTTTTCTTTATCGCGGCCACCATCTGTCCGCACTTGGCGCATCTGTAGATCTTGATTTCCATACCGTACCTCGTATTATATTATCGTAGTACTTATAGACCTCTCTCCAGGGGCGTGCTACACTGTCGGGGATGCTGTGGATTGGTTTACATCACCTACCGCATGACGGTTTGAAGGAGATTCCAA
>JAFZLE010000375.1 GCA_017551645.1 Clostridia bacterium
TACGGAAAAACAAAGGCATACTGGTGCTGGGCAGCGCCACCCCGAGCATACAGAGCTTTATGCGGACATCCCCGAAAGTCAAGCCTGAAAACCGTATAAACCTGCTGGAACTTGACAAAAGGATATACGACAGGCCGATGCCGCAGACCAGGCTTGTGGACATGCGCAAGGAACTGGAAGACGGCAACAAAAGCGTGTTTTCGGGCGCGCTGGTAAAGGAACTGAAATACTGTTTGGACGCCGGGCAGCAGGCGATACTCTTCATAAACCGCCGCGGTCATTCCAGTTTCGTCAGCTGCAGGAAATGCGGTTATGTTGTCAAATGCAGAAAATGCGATGTGGCGATGACGTACCACTTGAACGATGATTCGCTCAAGTGCCACTACTGCATGGATAAGGTGCCCCTTCCTGACAAATGCCCCGAGTGCGGCAGCCGGTTCATCAAATTCTTCGGCGCGGGCACTCAGAAGATAGAGCAGGAGCTCAGCCGTTTTTTCCCTGACGCAAGGGTGATACGGATGGACGCGGACACTACCGCGACCAAGGACGCTCACGCGAGGCTTCTGGACGCTTTCGCGAAACACGAAGCGGATGTGCTGATAGGGACGCAGATGATCGCGAAAGGCCTGGATTTTCCCAACGTCACCCTTGTTGGCGCGGTTGCTGCCGACACTACGCTGAATCTGCCTGATTACCGGAGCACCGAAAGAACGTTTCAGCTACTCACTCAGGTCGCGGGAAGAGCCGGCAGGGATAAGCTGCCCGGTAAAGTCATCGTGCAGACCTATACGCCGGACAATTATGCAATTCAATGCGCATTAAAGCAGGACTACCGCGCGTTTTATCACTCGGAGGTCGTATACAGAAAGCGTTCGATGTATCCTCCGTTTACGGTGATAGCGAGGCTCGTGTTCTCGTCGAAGGACGCTGCCGCCTGCGAGGAAGCGGCGAACGAGGCGCTGGCAGAGTTTGATAAGCGTGTAACAGAAATCGGCATAGGTGAGAGCATCCTATCTGAGAGCGTTTCGGAAGCGCCTATCAAACGCTTGAAAGATGAATACAGATTCCAGCTTGTCGTTAAGCTGTATACCGGAGGCTCTGTCGACAAAGCCGAGAATATAATGAGGCAGATAGAGACAACCTCCGGCGACGATGTACGGATAGAGCTTGATATAAACCCCAATAATATGTTTTAGCGGAGGCGCATTATGGCGACGCGCAGGATACTGACCGATGGAGACGAGATCTTAAGAAAAATCAGCAGACCCGTAAATGAGATCGACAAACGTACAAAGACCCTGCTTGACGACATGGCAGAGACCATGTACAAAAACGAGGGCGTCGGGCTCGCCGCGCCGCAGGTGGGCGTGTTAAGGCGCATAGTGGTCATAGACATCGGCGAAGGGCTGCTGGAACTTATCAACCCGGAGATAGTGCAAACAGAAGGCTCGAAGATCGACGTGGAAGGCTGCCTGAGCATACCCGGAAAACGAGGGACAGTGGAAAGGCCCACGAAAGTGGTCGTAAACGCATTAAACCGAAAAGGCAAAGCGATACAAGTCACAGGGGAAAGATTGCTCGCGGTAGCGCTCTGCCATGAACTGGATCATCTCGACGGCATCCTCTATACCGATAAAATGATAGAGGACGTCACCGACAAAGAGGACAAAAATCAATGAAGATCGCTTTTATGGGAACTCCCGACTTCGCAGTCGAGTCGCTCGATGCATTGCTTCGGGCAGGGCATGACGTGGCGGGAGTGTTTACTCAGCCCGACAGGCCCAAAGGGCGGGGCAAAAAGCTTGAGGAATCGCCGGCAAAGAAATACGCGCTGGAAAAAGGGCTGAAAGTGTTTCAGTTTGAGAGGATCCGCAAGCAGGAAGGGCTTGACGCCTTGCGCAGCCTTGCACCCGAGCTTGTGGTGACAGCGGCATTCGGCCAGATACTCTCCAAAAAGATACTTGAAGTGCCCGTATACGGTACGATAAACGTACACGCTTCGCTGCTGCCGAGGCACCGGGGCGCTGCGCCCGTGAACCAGGCGATCATAATGGGCGACGAGATCACAGGCGTGACTACGATGCTTACAGACGTGGGTCTGGATACGGGCGACTTGCTTTTGAAAACCGAGACCCGCATACTGCCCGGCGAAACTGCTGGCGAGCTTACGGCGCGGCTTGCCAAACTTGGAGCGGAGCTGCTTATAAAGACCATTTCGGAGCTGGAAGCCGGCACCCTTAAAAGGACTAAACAGGACGAGGCGCAGGCTACCTATGAGCCCATGATGGACAAAAACACGGGCAATATAGATTGGGCAAAAGGACCCAAGTCTATCTGTGATCTTGTAAGGGGAACCAATCCCTGGCCGGGCGCGTTTACTTACCTTCACGGTGAAATGCTTAAGATATGGAGTGCCGCGCCTTACGAAACGGAAGCGGCGGGCGAACCCGGCAGTGTGCTGTTATCATCTGCGAAGACCGGGCTTGTGGTCGCGTGCAAGGGCGGCGCGGTGGAGATAGGCATTCTTCAGGTGCCCGGCGGGAAACAGATGACGGCAAAGGCATATTTATCAGGCAAGAAGATAGATATAGGCACGATTTTGGGGGAATAAATGGGCAGTTATTCAGACAGGGATCAGCGTTATAATTCCAATAAAAATATACCGGCAAACAA
>JAFZLE010000376.1 GCA_017551645.1 Clostridia bacterium
AGGCAACAACGTGACCAGGCTGCAGACCCGCCTCACCTACAAGGGCTATCTCAGCGCGGGCATAGACGGCGATTTCGGCAACATCACCCAGAGCGCGGTCAAGCTTTATCAGAAGGTCGCCGGGCTTGAGGAAACAGGCGTGGCCGATTCTGCCACCCTGTCCAGCCTGTTCTCTTCCTCCGCTCCCAAGAACACCGGCGCCGCCGTGAGCGGCTCCGGCAGCAGTTCTTCCGGCGGCAGCGCGTCTACCGGCAATTATTCCACCAACCCCAACGACGACCCCGCCAGCGGCACTGCCTCAGCCAACATAGAGACCGTGATCACCCACGCCCTGCAGCAGCTGGGCAAGCCGTATATCTACGCCACTTCCGGCCCCAACAGCTACGACTGCTCCGGCTTCACCAGTTACTGTTACAGAAAGATAGGCATTTCTCTGGGCCGCAGCGCGTACGCCCAGGGCTACGGCAGGGGCACCAAGATAGAGAGCGTCAGCGAGCTCAGGCGCGGCGACATCGTATGCATGAACACTATCACCGACTCTGACCTGAGCGACCACGTGGGCATATATCTGGGCGGAGGCAAGTTCATACACGCCTCCTCAGCCGCGGGCAAGGTCATCATTTCCTCCATAACCAGCGGCTATTACAACCGGGTATTCTCCTGGGGCAGGAGGATAGTCTGATGCCCCTTAAGTTCAGGCAGGTAATATTCGACCTTGACGGCACCATAACCCGTTCCGCGCCGGGCATCTGCGCTTCCGCCGCTTACGCCGTGAGCAAAATGGGGTTCCCCGCGCTGTCCGACGATAAGCTGCTGGAGTTCGTGGGCCCGCCCCTGCGGGACAGCTTTACGCGCCTGTGCGGCATGAACGACGAGGAATCCGTCCGGGCGACCGCCCTGTTCAGGGAACGTCACGCGGTCATAGGCTGGAAAGAAGCCTCCGTCTATCCCGGTATCTACGAGCTTATATATTCCCTCAGGCGTGAAGGCGCGCTGATAACCCTGGCGTCTTCCAAATCCAAGGGCCTGTGCGTGAAAACCCTGGAGTATTTCGGGCTCCTGCCGTTTTTTGACGAAGTCGTCGCTCCCAACGAAAACAACGCGCATATCGTCACAAAGCGTGAACTGATCACTTCCGCGCTCAAAACGGACAAGGCGGACGCCTGCATGGTGGGCGACCGCCGCTTTGACATTGAGGGTGCCCGTCAGGCGGGCGTGTATTCCATAGCCGCCGGCTACGGCTACGGTTCCGCGGAAGAGCTTACATCATGCGGACCCGACGCCATCGCGCGGGATCCTGCCGATCTAAGGACCCTGCTGCTGGGAAACGCGCCTCGCATGCCGGGGTTCTTTATTACCCTTGAAGGCTCGGACGGCTGCGGCAAGACCACTCAGAGCCGCCTGCTGAAGACTTATCTGGAAACGCTGGGGCTCGACGTGGTCGCCACACGCGAGCCGGGCGGCTGCCCCATTTCCGAGCGTATCCGGGGCGTGCTGCTGGACGTGAGCAGTATGGGCATGACGGACGAGTGCGAAGCGCTTTTGTTCGCCGCCGCCCGGCAGCAGCACATACATGACACCATACTCCCCGCGCTTGAGCAGGGCAAGATCGTGCTGTGCGACCGCTTCGCCGACTCCTCCATAGCTTATCAGGGTTACGGCAGGGGGCTGGGGGACTGGGTCAGGCAGATAAACGAGCGTGCCCTTCAAAAGTGCACTCCCCAGCTGACCGTCGTGTTCGACATCAGTCCGGACGAGGCGCTCAAGCGCAGGCTCGGCGAGCAGGCCGCGGACCGCATCGAGCTTTCCAGGGAGGCGCTGCAGCGGCGCGTATACGAAGCGTTCATAGCTCTGTGCGAAAGCGGGGAGAAACGCTATAAACGCCTGGATGCCACCGGTTCGCCGGAACAAATATTCGAGGATCTGCGCCAAACTACAGTAAGACTGTTAACAAGTCCCACCGGGGAGGTAGAGTAAATGAAGCAAAAATGCTGGAATTGTTTTAAACCGACAGGGGCCGACGGAATATGTCCCAGCTGCGGCTACGACAACGCCTCCGCCGACAACGGCGGCGCCGTAAAAGCGGGCACGCTGCTGGCGTCACGTTACCTGGTAGGACGCCTTAAAAGCTCAGACGGCGAGATGAATGTCTACAACGGCTATGACACCGATAAGGAAGCCAGGCGCAGGCTGCTGGAGTTCTGCCCCGAAAGGCACTGCCAAAGGCTGGAGGACGGCACTCTCGCGGTCAAGCCCGGCCATGAAGATGCGTACAAGCGTGCGCTCGGTCTGGCTGTGGAAGAGCTTGAAGAATCCGAAGACAAAAAATACACTGCCTTCACCGCCGGCGGCACCACCTGGTTCGTCGAGCGGAAAAAGGCGGCGCCCAAAGCCGCTCCCGAGCCCGAGGAAGAGTTGGTGGAGAACCCGTTCAGCGGCAAGCTGCCCGCGATCATCATCGCCGGCGTTATAATCATCGGCCTCATCTATCTGGCTGTCAGGCTGCTGGGCGGAGGCCCTAAGGATGATCCCACAACTCAGGACGTCACTCCCACTCCCACCGCTGTTTCGCAGAACATATCCTGGCTGCCCGACGTAAGCCCCACTCCCACCCCCTACGTGTGGAGCGAGCCTACGCAGAATACCAGCATAAAGTATGCGGACTGGATGGCGCAGCCCGGCGATACTTCTTCCACCAAGCCCACCGCCACTCCCTTCACGCCCACTCCCACGCCATATAACATGTGGGACGAACTGCAGCACGAGATCGATTCCACCTGGGGCAGCATGACGCCCACTCCCGCACCCACGCGCGGGACCGTGTCAAAGAATTCTGACCCGGAACTGATCCGCGACCTGCAGTGGCAGCTGATACAGCTGGGCTGGCTGGATATAAACGGCGCGACCGGCGTGTACGACGCCGCCACCGTCAATGCTGTCAAAGCGTTCCAGAACTATATGAACAGCACCTTTAACGCCGGCCTCACCGTGGACGGCATATGCGGCGCCAAGACGTTCAGATACCTGGACAATTACGAGATAGCAGTAAAGCCCACTCCGGGCGTCACTCCTTCCCCCACTCCCGAAGCCTATGTAATAGACAAGAATTCCTCGCCGCTTGAGATACGCGAGCTGCAGCTGCTTTTGGCCGCGAACGGCTGGTATTCCGGCGAAGCCAACGGCAACTATGACGCCGCCACCATGGAAGCGGTGCTGCAGTTCCAGGCATACGTCAACTCCTCCACCGGAGTCAGGTACGTGAACGAGACCGGTTACGCGGACGAGCATACCATACTGCTGCTCAGGTGGGGCGAGTTCGTAAAGCCCCAGCTGACCCCCACTCCCACGCCCGTGCCCACTCCTACCGCCGTCGCCGACCCGTATGACGAAAGCGACCAGATGGTCGAGCTGTTCGAGCCCGCGGACATAATCGTGAGCGCCGAGGGGTACGTGCCCGTATACGAGAGCGCCAGCGAGCAGAGCCGCGTGCTGGGCACCGTGTCCCACTCAAGCCGCCTTATGATGCTGGCGAGCAGCCCGAACTGGGCAATGGTGGCCTCCTCCAGAGGGCAGACCGGCTTCATGCGCCTGTGCGATATAGAGATACAGAATCCCTCTGCCCCGGATTCCGGCGAGGGCTTCTCCATAAACGAAAACTCCTCTGCCGAAGACATCAAGTCCCTTCAGGAGCTGCTGATCGCACAGGGCTGGCTGAGCGGGACCGCCGACGGGGTATACGGCAATCAGACCCGAGGCGCGGTACGCGCGTTCCAGGCTTACGTCAACTCCGTTGAAGGCGAAGGCCGGCTTTCCGTAAGCGGCGTCGCGGACGGCGACACGCTGGACCTGCTGCTGGAAGGCAGATACCTGAATCCCGCGGTACAGCCTACCGCTTCCGACGAGATAGTGTTTACCGAGGTGTTCGAGACCCTGTACGTCAGGGCCAAGGCCAACGGCACCGCGCTGTACGACAGGCCGGATATCAACTATCCCAGGTGGAACGTGTCCAACACGGCCGAATACCTGTTGAGCGCAACGGGCGGAGAGTGGCTCAAGATACTCAATCCCGCCAACCAGTTCGTGGCCTACGGGCTTAAGGACGAGTTTGACGTGTACTCCAAGCAGTCGCAGGCGACGGCAACCCCCACGCCTGTACCGACCTCCACTCCGACCCACACGCCCGAGCCCACTTCTCAGCCCACAGCGGAACCCACAGCAGAGCCTACGGAAGAACCGACGCCCACGCCAGAACCTACGTCGGAGCCCACTCCGGAACCCACCGCTTATGACGAACCCACGCCTACGCCCGAAACCACCGTCACGCCCGAGCCCACGCCCGCGGAGAATTTCGTGACCGTGTCCGAGGGACTGGTATACGCGCAGGTGAGCGCCGATTCCGCGATACTGTACGATACGTTTGACGAAACGTCAGGCTATCCCATCGCCGTGCTGGAAAACGGCAGTATTTACGAAGTCACCGAGTACTCCGAGAACTGGGTGCACATAATCTACGGCGAGACGGACGGCTACGTGCTCAAAAACGCGGTCGTAAGGGTGAGCGCGCCTCCGACCGCCACCGACACGCCCGAGCCTACCGAAGCGCCCACCGCGGAGCCGACGGAAGAACCGACTCCCACGCCCGAGCCGACGCCCGAGCCGACTCCGGAACCTACGCCCACACCCGAGCCGACTCCCGAGCCCACTCCGGAGCCTACTCCCACGCCAGAACCAACGCCCGAGCCGACGCCCGAACCCACTCCGGAACCCACGCCCACGCCCGAGCCGACGCCCGAACCCACTCCGGAGCCTACGCCCACGCCCGAACCGACGCCCGAGCCTACTCCGGAACCCACACCCGAGCCGGAAGACGTATACGACACCATGTGGGTATACGATCCCGTACTGGTGCGTGCCTTCCAGGATGCGCTTATCAACGCCGGATGGCTCGACGATGCCGTGAGGTTCTCCGACAGCGGCGAATACGGCACGCTGACCGACCAGACCTACCAGGCGATAAGCGATCTGCAGCAATACGCGTACGAACACATGCTGCCCGGCGCATCTGAGATGCAGCCGGTAGCGGACGAAAACGGCAGCTTCGTTGACGGCTTCGGCCAGTATTACCCGATAGATGAAGCCACATACAACTTCATCATGAACGATCCCCCGTCAAAGCCCTTATAAACAAACTTTACCGCCCTGTCCAGACGGACAGGGCGGTTTTTTATTCTGCGTCCCACTATATCACGCAATCAATAACCGCATCTTAACATATTATTCGCCGTAAAGTGGTATAATAAAGGGTGATATCGTTTGATTGGGAGCAATGAATGAGCCAATACAATAACGCCGGTCAGAACAACGCCGATAACAACGACAGCTTCAAGCTGGACGGCGGTCTTATAGTCAATTTCCTGATGCTGTTTATCCCCGGACTGCGCTTTTTCGGGGCCATCTGGCTGTACAGGCGCTTAAAGAAGCAGTTCAGAGGCAAGAAGTCCGGCTCCGGATGGACGCTGATCCCCACCCTGCTGTTCGCTTTCTACGCGCTTTCCGAATTCAGCGCCGGCGCGTACCTGTGGCCGCTGTCTCTGGTGGCGCTGATCGCCGTAGCAGCCACGATGATCTTCCGCAGCTTCAGCAACAAATCAGACGACGTGTACGCGTTCCTGCACGGCAGGGACGCATGCTATGTGTCCACCCTGGCCAGCGCGCTCAACATGTCCGACGCCCAGGTCATGACCTGCGTGCGCCAGCTTAAGCGCAAGGGCAAGCTGCCCCAGACCACGTATATCGACAAATCCCGGGGCCTTATCGTGCTCACGCCCAACGGCCGGCCGGCGGAAGACGAAGTGCGCCAGAGGAGCGCACCGCGTCCCGACAAATCCACGCATCCCGAACCCGAGATCGACACCTACGACAAGATCCTGCTGCAGATCCGCACGCTCAACGACCGGATAATGGACAAGACCATGTCCGACAAGATCTACCACATAGAGGCCACTACCGCCTCCATATTCTACGTGGTAAAGAGCAAGCCCGAGCGCGAAAAGGAGATACAGAGCTTTCTGGAATACTACCTGCCCGCCACGCTCAAGCTTCTGAGCAGGTACGCAGAGCTTGAAAAGCAGAACAACAATAACAGCATGAGCATACGCAACTCCATGCTCAATATCGAAGGCGCGATGGACAAGGTAGTGGAGGGCTTCGACACCCAATTGGACAAGCTGTACAAGAGCGACGCCATCGACATCACCAACGACATAAACGTGCTGGAAAAGATGATGCGCATGGAAGGCCTGAACGGCAAATAGACCA
>JAFZLE010000377.1 GCA_017551645.1 Clostridia bacterium
GCAGCTGGGCGCGCAGATACTGCGTCTGAGCGGCAAGGCGGCGGATGCCAGGGAAGGCTACGCGCTGCTCACAAAGGCGCTTGACGAAGGGCTGGGCCTTAAAAAGCTGGCGGAAATGGTCAGCAACCAGGGCGGCGACCCCCGGGCGGTGTACGATACTTCCCTGCTGCCCAAGGCGGAAAAGACCGAGGAGCTGCCTGCCCCCAGGTCTGGCTATATCACGAAGATCCACACCAACATGATAGGCTACGCCGCCAAGGCGCTGGGCGCGGGCCGCGAAAAGAAGGAAGACCCCATCGACCCCGCCGCCGGGCTCATCATGCGGGTGCGGCTGGGCGATAAGGTGGAAGAAGGCCAAAGCCTGGCCACGCTCATGGAGGGCGGCCTGTCCAGGACGGAGGAAGCGAAAAAGCTGCTTCTGGCCGCCATAGAGATAGGCAGCGAGCCTGTGGAAAAGCCGGAGCTGATCTACGGAGTGATCGAGTGAAAAAACAGCCCGATCCCCGCATAAAAGCCGTTACAGGCGCGCTCGTTATTCTGGCCGCCCTGTGGGGAGGCAAGGAGCTCGCCAGACTGCTGATAAGCCGCTGGTTTGGCGGGGGCGCGGATACGGCGTCCATGCCGTTCCTTATACGGCAGGCGTACCTGTACTTTGAGTCCCTTACCTCCGTAATGGCGTACATGGCAGCGCTCACGGTGTGCCTGTTCATGTACGACTGGGTGGGCAGGGGCAGCCAAAGCACCGATAAAAGGCTGTACGTGCTGCTGCCTGCGGGGCTCATGCTGGGCGCGGGCGCCCTGGCGCTGCTGATAAACCTGGACGTGATACGGCGGGAACCGGCTGCCATGGAAGCGGGCGCGTACCTGGCGTTGGCGCTGATACCCCTGCGCTGTTTCGTAAGGGAGCTGGTCTGCAGAGGCGTGCTGCAAAGGGGCCTCGCCGCGAAGCACCGTTATATAGCTCTAACAGCCGGCGCGCTGGCATCCGCGCTCATGTACGCGCTGATACCCGGCAGGCTGAGCGCCATCGGCGCAATAAACGGGCTGCTGCTGGGCTTTGCCGGCGCGCTGGTATACGAAAACACTTGTTCCGTGCTGCCCGTGGCGCTGCTGGGCACGGGCTTCGGCATCGGCGTGAGCCTGGACGGGTTCATAAACCATAGCTCCCTGTATAAGGTGGGGGACGAGCTGTTAAGCGGCGATCTCTCGCTCATATACGACGGGCTGGGGCTGACCGTAGCCCTCGCGGCGCTGCTCACGCTGCTCATTATCCGGGCAAGGAAAAAGGCGAAAACGATAAAATGAAAAAACTGCTGTTCATAGTCAACCCCACCGCGGGCAAAAAAAAGATAACGGGCGTGCTCAGCGGCATACTCCAGATATTCTGCGCCCACGGCTACGCGCCCACCGTGCTCATGACCGCAAAAAGCGGCCACGCGGTGGAACTGTGCCGCGACAACGCGAAGGACTTTGAGCTCGTGGTGTGCGCGGGGGGCGACGGCACCCTGAATGAGACCATAAACGGTCTGCTGGACTCGGGCGCGGACGTGCCGGTGGCATACCTGCCCTGCGGCACCACCAACGACCTGGCCAATACACTGGGCCTCAGCACCGACCTGCTTACCGCCGCCAAAGACGCGGTGGAGGGAAATGACCGCTTCCTGGACATAGGCCGCTTCAACGGCCGGAACTTCGTGTACACCGCCTCCTTCGGCGCGTTCACCAAGGCCAGCTACGGCACGCCCCAGAGCGTAAAGAACGCGCTGGGCCACCTGGCGTACGTGCTGGAAGGTGTAAAGCAGCTGGGCTCCATAAAGCCTGTGCACGTAAAGGTGAAGACCGAAAAGGACGAGCTGGAGGGGGACTACATATTCGGCTCCGTGTCAAACACCACTTCCCTGGGCGGCATAATCACCATAGACAGGGAGCTGGTGATGCTGGACGACGGGGAGTTCGAGCTGATGCTGGTGGACATGCCCCGCAACGTATTGGACTTTTCCAAACTGCTCAACCAGATAACCACCGCCCGCTTCGGCGACATGATACACCTGTCCTCCGCGGCGAGCATAAGCATCCAGACGGGGGAGGACACCGACTGGACGCTGGACGGGGAGCTGGAAAAGGGCGAAAGAACATTCGAAATACAGAACCTGCACAACGCCGTGCGCATAAGGGCGCCCGGGGCGTAAACGCTCCGGGGCACAAAAACGGGAGGCTGCCGCATAAAACGCGGCGGCCTCCCGCTGCATATACTGTTTTATTCCCTGTAGCCCCTGGGGTTCTTCTTCTGCCAGTTCCAGCCGTCCCGCACCATTTCCTCTATGCCGCGCTTCGCTTTCCAGCCCAGCAGCTTTTCCGCCTTGGAGGGGTCCGCGTAGCACTCGTCCAGGTCGCCCGGGCGGCGGGGCCCGATCACGTAGGGTATCTTGACGCCGTTTACCTTTTCGAACGCCTTCACCATGTCCAGCACGCTGTAGCCCGTGCCGGTGCCCAGGTTGAAGGCCTCGCAGCCGCTGTGGGAGGCGGCGTATTCGAGCGCCTTCACGTGCCCGTCCGCCAGGTCGCACACGTGCAGGTAATCCCTTACACCGGTGCCGTCGTGGGTGCGGTAGTCGCTGCCGAACACGGTCAGGCGCTCCCTCAGGCCCACCGCGGTCTGGCAGATGTAAGGCATGAGGTTGTTGGGGACGTCGCTGGGGTCCTCTCCTATCATGCCGGAGGGATGCGCGCCCACGGGGTTAAAGTACCTGAGCAGTACGCAGCTGAACTCGGGGTTCGCCTTGGCGGCGTCGCGGATTATCTGCTCGCTCATGTACTTGGTCCAGCCGTAGGGGTTTATGCATTCCCGGCGGGAGCTCTCGGTGAGGGGCATCTGGTTGTCGCCGGCGTACACGGCGGCGGAGGAGGAGAAGATAAGGTCCCTTACCCCCGTCTGCTGCATGGCTTCCAGCACCGCTATGGTGGAAGTCAGGTTGTTGCGGTAGTACTTGAGGGGCTTTGCCACGCTCTCGCCCACCGCCTTGTGGCCCGCGAAGTGGATGATGCCGTCCACGTTGTAGTCCAGTATCGTCCTGACCAGCAGCTCCCTGTCCTGGGCGTCGCCCTCTATCACGGCAAACTCCTTCCCGGTCAGCTGCCTGACGCGCCTTAACGCCTCGGGGGAGGAATTGTCGTAATCGTCCAGTGTCACCGCCTCGTAGCCGTTTTCCAGCAGGCTTATAAGGGTGTGTGTGGCGATGTAGCCCGCGCCGCCGGTCAAAAGTATGCTCATAGCTTGGCTGCCTCCTCAGAAATAATACCGCGTATGGTCTCGAATCTGTCTTCGGTATCCTGTACCAGCTTCATCTGCGTGCGGCACCTCACCAGGTTGTGCTCCGGGTAGGCGGTGGCAAAGTACACGTCGCCGCTTAAGTAGTCCGTCAAAAACCGTGCGCCGCACTCGTAGGTCATAAGGTACGCGCCCCAGGGCAGGGTGTCGATCTCCTTCTGGTCGAGCTCGCTTTTGCAGGCGGACAGGAAACCGCCCGCGAAGCCCCGGTACATGTCCAGGTCCAGGCTTATCTTTGCAAGGTCTTTTTCGTCCTCCGCGCCCGTGGTGGCGCCGGAACGTATGCAGTCCCCGAAGTCGTTGCCCGCAAGGCCCGGCATTATGGTGTCCAGGTCTATCACGCACACGGGAGCAAGCGTCTTTTCCTCCAGCAGCACGTTGTTTATCTTGGTGTCGTTGTGGGTCACGCGGGTCTTCAGCTGCCCGGCGGCCTGCATGTCCAGCATTATGGAAGCGTTTTTCCGGCGGGACATGTAGAAATCATATTCCGCCTTAACGCCCGCGAGCCTGCCGCACACGTCCTTTTCGGCGGCTGTTTCCAGGTCGTTTACGCGCTTGACCGTGTCGTGGAAGCGGGGTATGGTCTCGCCCAGGCCTTTGGCGTCAAAGCCCCCCAGCAGGGACTGGAAGCGCCCGAATGCCTGCCCGCAGATGCGCATTTCCCGGGGGGAGGACGCTTTTTCCAGGCTCACGCCCTCCACGTACTCGTACAGGCGGAAGCAGCCTTCGGGGCAGCGCAGGTATTTTCCGCCCTCCCGGGTATTAAGGAACCTGAGCGTGGGCGCGCCTGCGGACGCGAGGTAGCGGGTCACCGAGAATATGTTGTCCATCAGCAGGTCCGTGTCTTTGAACACGTTGGTGTTTATGCCCTGCAGCACGTATTTGCGCCCTTCGGAAGTCGTCACAAGATAGGTGCGGTTTATGTGGCCATTGCCCAGCTTTTCGCAAGACAGCACGCGCCCCTGTATGGGGAAAGCCTCGGCGATCTCGGGCAGCGTCATTTTCCGCTCCTTTCGGGCAGCGCCGAAGCGGCGAACAGGTCGTTCGGGTACGCGCCCGCGTCCTTCAGCTGCTGTATGCCCCTGCGGGTCTTTTCCACGTCCGCCTGGTAGGTGAGCCCGAACCACTTTTCCCTGGTGGGCAGCACCCTGAAGCGCGCCTTGCCCTCGCTTATAAGCCGCTGGGGCAGGGAGGGGAGGTAATACTCTTTTTTAAGCGGGTTCTCGCCAAGCTCGTTTTCCAGGAAAGCATGGAAGCCCTTTTTGAGCTCCGCGAACACGCCCTTTTTGAAGATCCAGAAATTGAGGCTCACTATGCTGTCGCCGGAAAGGGGATAAAAGTCCCTGTCGTTCTCGGTGAACACCGCGTCCGCGCCCATCTGGCTGATCTTGGTGCGCTCGGTGATGCCGGTAAGGAACCCGTCCTCGTCCGTCTCGCACACGCCCCTGGCAACGGAGCCGTTGGGGGTCATGGTGTTGCGCAGGCGGTAGCCCACCATGGCGTTTAAGCAGGGGTCGCTCTCCCCGTCCAGGAAGCGGGCGGCCCTTTCGTACGCCTCGCGGCCGTAGAAGTCGTCCGCGTTTATGCACACGAAGCCGTCGGGCACCTCGTTTTCGGCGCACAGCGCCGCGTGGCCCGTGCCCCAGGGCTTGACCCGGCCTTCGGGCACTTTGAAGCCTTCGGGCAGGTAGCTTTCGGGGGTCTGGAAGGCGTACGCCACCTCTATGGACTTTTCCCAGCGCCCGCCCACGCCCTCATGGAAGGCGTCCAGGCTCTCGGGCTTTATCACGTACACCACTTTTTCGAAGCCCGCGCGGCAGGCGTCGAACACGGAGTAGTCGATTATCATCTGACCCAAGCTGTCCACGGGAGTCACCTGTTTGGCGCCCTCTTTCCCTCCGAAGCGGCTGCCTAGCCCCGCGGCCATAATAACCAGCGTTTTTTTCATGCGGAAGCTCCTTGACATTGATGCGGACATTGTACCACAATTTCCCGTCTGAAAAGCTATGAAAATGTAAATAAAGCCGGCAAAGCTTGCCATTGGAGGGGGAATTTCATATAATTAACCTAACCGGAGGTGGACGTATGCTGGACAGGGAACTGGACAAATTCTGGGAAAACGAC
>JAFZLE010000378.1 GCA_017551645.1 Clostridia bacterium
AGGTGCATGACCTGGAAGACGAGGCCATTGAGGCGGTCAGCCGTATAGGCGACGTGCCGTCTTTTGACGGAGCATCCGCCGTGGTGTACGGGTTTGACATCACCACCGCGCCCGTAAACCGGCTGATAGCCGGTCTGGGCAGGCGCCTTGAAAACGTGCATGTGCTCTTGCCGCTCCCGTCACCGCGGGAAGCAGGCGCGATATACGAACCCCTTGCCAGGGCGATAAACCGGCTTAAAGACGAGCTGGCGAACGCGGGCGTGCCTTTCTCGGTGTCGCAGGCGGAGCCCGGCAGGGAAGACGGTCCCCTCACCCGCACGCTCGCGCGCCTGTATACTTACGGGCAGGGGCAGGCGGAAGGCGTGCCCGGCGTGCATGCCCGCATGCTGCTCAATCCCATGGAGGAGGCCGAGTATGTGGCCGCCATGATCAGGGAACTGGTCAGGACCCGGGGCTGGAGGTTTTCGGACATCACCGTGGCGCTGGAAGATGAGAACACCTACCGCGACGCCATAGAGACCGCGTTTGAAAGATATTCGGTAAACTACTTTATCCAGAACGGCCGCAGCGCGCTGACGGGGCTGCTGCCTGCGTTCCTGAACGAGACGCTCAAAATAATCACCAACCGGGCGGAGAGCCTGTCCGAGCTGTGCGAGACCGGCTTTACCGGGCTCGAGCGGGAGAAGACAGAGGCCCTGTACAGTTATATGGCCGCGTTAAAGCTGCGGATGGGCGCGCTCATGCGCCCGTTTACCCGGGGCAGCGCGGAAATGGTCGCCATCGCGGAACCGATCCGCCAAAAACTCATGGAGCCGATCATCGCTCTCAGGGACAGCCTGCGAACCGAAAAGACGCTTGACGGTCAGCTGAACGCGATCTTTGGATATCTGACAAAGCAGAAATGTTTTGAAAAGGCTGGAGACTACCGGCAGAAACTGCTGGAAATGGGGCTGCCGGCGCAGGCGGAGATGGATATAAGGTTCTCAAACCTGCTTATAGACAGCTTCGACCAGATGAGCGCGGTGCTGGGAGGAGGCGCTTTAAGCCTGTCGGCGCTGCAGGAACTGATATCCAGGGCGCTGGACGCCGTGGTAATGAAAAGCCTGCCCCAGAGCAGGGACGCGGTCAGCGTCACTTCCTGCCAGAGGATAGGCATGCGCCGCGTGAAAGCGCTGTTCCTTATGGGGCAGACATCAGACGCGGGCGGCGATACAGACGGCGTGTTTACCCAGCAGGAGAGGGAAGAAATCAGCCGCCTGTCCGGCAAATACATAGCGCCGAGCCCGCTCGACATGAACAGGACCCGCCGCATGTACGTGAAAGACGCGCTGCTATCGGCGACGGATGAGGTCTACGTGACCTATCCGTCTTCCGGCATGAACGGTTCCGCGAACACTCACGGGCATGTGGTGAGCGAACTTAAACGGACAGTAAAGAACTTTAAGGTGAAAGGCAGCGTCAAAGAAGATAAGGCGCTGGGAAACCTTTTGATGTCTTCGCCCCGCGGCGCGCTGGGCTACCTTTCCTCCCGCCTGGCTTCGGGCAAACTGGACGAGGCGGAGAAAGCCACGCTGGGCGCGCTCAGGGAGATGGGACATACCGGGCAGCTGGAAGCCGCGGCGCGGTTTACAGCGGAAAGCGAAAGCATAACGCCCAAAGAGGCGCAGAGGCTTTACAGCGCGAACCTGAGCGTTACGAGGCTGGAGAAATTTGCCGAGTGCCCGTTCAAGCACTTTATAAGCGAGGGATTGAAGCCACTGGAGGAGAGGGCGTACGTGATAGATCCCCTGAACAGGGGAGTGCTGCTGCACGCCTGTATGGAACGCCTGCTGAAAAGCCCCGGATTCGCCGCACTTGACGAAGCGGGCGCCCGGGAGCGTATGCGCGCGGTGTTTGAAAACGTGCTCAGCGGCGAGTTTGAGCCCCTGGCCCGGGACAGCCGCGAGAACGCGGCGCAGGTAAAAGAGCTGCGCAGGGCAGCGCTCAGGGCTTCTGTGCTGCTGAGCAGGCAGCTTAAGAAGGGCGTGTTCGCGCCGGCGGCTTTGGAAATGCGGTTTACAGACCGCGTGTCGGTGGGGACATTCGATTACCAGCTCAAAGGCCAGATAGACAGGGTAGACAGGGGCGATATAAACGGTCAAAGCTATGTGTTCGTGGTGGACTACAAAAGCGGCGGCACGAAGCTGGATCCCGCTTCGCTCTACATGGGTCTCCAGATGCAGCTTATGACGTACCTGTCCGTGGCGAAAGCGAAATACGCTTCCGGCAGCGCGGGCGTATACTACTTTAAGATAGCGGACAAGCCCATCCCAACCACTTCTCTAAGCGAAGAAAAGGTGGACGAACTGCGCACCAAGGAAGCGCGCATGAAGGGCATTTATCCTGACGACAAGGGGATACTGGAGGCGATAAGCGAGCATCCGGACAGGCTCATAAACGCTGACTTTACTGCGAAGGGTGAGCTCAAGGGAGACATGGGGGCGTCCCAGGCGGAGTTTGAGCTCCTGGCTCGCCACACACGGAGGCTGATGGAGGACTTTACCCG
>JAFZLE010000043.1 GCA_017551645.1 Clostridia bacterium
AGGCCCAGCCCTTCGTCAAGCGCCTTTGTGAGCAGCGCGTAGCCTTCCCTGGCATCCGCCGCCTTGCCGCTCAGACGCAGTATCTGCGCGCCCAGCTGCAGTGAGACTTCCTTGAGCTCGCCCTGGGTGCGGCCGGAAAGTATGTCTATCGCCTCTTCCACTTCCAGCGCGTTGCCCACGTACCTGCCCAGGGGCTGGTTCATGTCCGTGACCAGGGCGGCGAAGCGCCTGCCCGTGCGGTTGCCTATGTCCACCATGGTCCTGGCAAGCTCCATGGCCTTGTCCACGGTGGTCATCATGGCGCCGGAGCCCGTCTTTACGTCCAGCACGATAACGTCCGCGCCGCTGGCCAGCTTTTTGCTCAGGATCGAGCTGACTATGAGCGGCATCACGTCCACGGTGGAGGTAACGTCCCTTAATGCGTAGAGCACTTTGTCGCAGGGCGCCAGCTGGGCGGTCTGGCCGATTATGGCGAGCCCGCTCTCGTCCACCACTTTCATGAACCTCTCGGTGTCCATGCTGACGCTCAGGCCGGGGATGCTCTCCAGCTTGTCCAGGGTGCCCCCGGTAAAGCCCAGGCCCCGCCCGCTCATCTTGGCGACCTTGACACCGCACGCCGCGAGCAACGGCACCAGCACCAGGCTGGTGGTGTCGCCCACGCCGCCGGTGGAATGCATGTCCACCTTTACGCCGGAAATGGGAGACAGGTCCAGCATGTCGCCGGAAGCCGCCATTTCCATGGTGAGGTCCACGGTCTCGCGGGCAGTCATGCCGTTTATGGCGATGGCCATCAGCATGGCGGAGATCTGGTAGTCCGCGAACTCGCCCTTTGTCACGCCCTGTACGAAGGCGCGTATCTCTTCGGAAGAGAGCTCTTTCCCGAAGCGTTTTTTGTAAAGCAGCTCTGTAATGCTCATCATGCCCACCACATCGCGCCGTTCTTTTCGAACATCATGGTCTGCTTGAGCATGTCTATGGCCTTGCCCAGGCCTTCCGGCACGCTCATCAGGCTGTCCTCATGCTCTATGGAGATGTACCCGTCGTAGCCCACCATCCTGAGGGCGGAGAAGATGTCCTTCCACACGCCCGCGTCGTGGCCGTAGCCAACGCTCCTGAAGACCCAGGCGCGGTTGATCTCGTCGCCGTAGTGCTTGGTGTCCAGCACGCCGTTGGTAAGGCTGTTTATGGGGTCGATCTTGGTGTCCTTGGCGTGGAAGTAATAGATGGCGTCCTTAAGGTAGCGGATGGCGTAAACGATGTCTATGCCCTGCCAGAACAGGTGGCTGGGGTCCAGGTTCGCGCCGATCACCGGCCCCACCGCGTTCCTGAGCTTCATGAGGGTCTCGGGATTGTACACGCAGAAGCCGGGGTGCATCTCGAAGGCGATCTTCTTTACGCCGTGGCTCTGTACGAACTCGGCTTCCTGCTTCCAGTAGGGGATGAGCACCTCGTCCCACTGGTACTTGAGGATCTCGGTAAAGTCGTCCGGCCAGGGGCAGGTGACCCAGTTGGGGGTCTTGTCCTGGGGGCTTCCGCCGGGGCAGCCCGCGAAGCCGACCACCGTGTCCACGCCCAGCTTTTCGGCCAGAAGCACCGCGTTCTCAAAGTCCTCGTGATACATTTTCGCCAGCTTTTTGTTGGGGTGCACGGGGTTGCCGTGGGTAGACAGCGCCGCGATCTCAAGGCCGTACTTGTCGACCGTCGCCTTGAGCGCGTCGATCTTGGCGGGGTCCTTGAGCAGCTTTTTGGGATCGCAGTGGGCCTTGCCCGGGAACCCGCCGCAGCCTATCTCCACCGCCTGCACGCCTTTGGAGGCCAGATACGCGCACGCCTCGTCAAAGGTCCTGTCCTGCAATAGTACCGCAAACACGCTAAGTTTCATACTTGTGACCTCCGTATATGTTCGATTTGATCATATTCTGTCAGGTATGTCAGCCGAATATGGCGTCTATGTACTCCTCGGCGTTGAAGGGCTGCAGGTCATCCAGGCCCTCGCCCACGCCTATGTACCTTACCGGCAGGTCCAGCTCCCGGCGTATCGCCAGCGCTATGCCGCCCTTGGCGGTGCCGTCCAGCTTGGTGAGGATTATGCCGTCCAGCCTGGTGACGTCCATGAACACCCGCGCCTGGTTCAGCCCGTTCTGGCCCGTGGTGGCGTCCAATACCAGCAGGGCGTGCATCTCCGCCTCCGGGTACTCCTTTTCCACCACCCGCGCCATCTTCCTTAACTCTTCCATCAGGTGGCTTTTGTTGTGCAGGCGCCCGGCGGTGTCCACCAGGATTATGTCCGCGTGGCGGGCTTTCGCGGTCTGCAGGCCGTCGAACACCACGCTGGCGGGGTCCGCGCCCTCCTGCCGCTTGACTATGGGCACTTCCGCCCTTTCCGCCCACACGCTCAGCTGCTCCGCCGCAGCGGCGCGGAAGGTGTCCGCGGCCACGATGAGCACCCGGCGGCCTATGGCCTTAAAGCGGGAGGCGAGCTTGCCTATGGACGTGGTCTTGCCCACGCCGTTGACGCCTATGACGAATATCACCGAGGGGTCCTTGAGGTTCATGGGCACCGCCTTCATGCTGGAAGCCAGCACCTCCTTGAGGGCGTCCTTGGCTTTGATGGGGTCCTTTATCTGCCTTTCGGCGCACAGCGCCTTAAGCTTTTCCACTTCCTCCATGGCGGTCTTCGCGCCCGCGTCCGCCATGACCAGTATGTCGGTCAGCTCCTCAAAAAAATCGTCGTCTATCTCTTTGGTGTTCTCTATCAGTTCGTCCATCTGGGCGGACACGTTGCCCCGCGTCCTGGACAGCCCCTGCTTTATGCGTGAAAAAAGTCCCATTTGTCCTCCGTTTATGTCATTCTCCCAGTTTGACGCTCACCAGCTTGCTCACGCCCTTTTCCTCCATCGCAACGCCGTAGAGCGCGTCGCAGGCGGCCATGGTGCCCTTTCTGTGGGTGACCACCACGAACTGGGTGTTGTCGCAGTAAGTCCTTAAATACGAGGCGAAGTTGTCTATGTTGGCGTCGTCCAGCGCCGCCTCTATCTCGTCCAGCATGCAGAAGGGCGTGGGCTTTAATTTGAGCATGGCGAACAAGATCGCTATGGCGGTCAATGCCCTTTCGCCGCCGGACAGCAGGCTGAGCAACTGCAGTTTCTTGCCCGGGGGCTGCGCCTGTATGACTATGCCGCTGCCCAGCGCGTCCGAGGGGTCTTCCAGCGACAGGCGCGCCTGCCCGCCCCCGAACAGTGCGGAAAACGTCTCGGAGAAGTATTTGTCCATCTCCGCCAGCTTTTCCCGGAACTGCTTTTCCATCTTCTGGGCGAGCTCGCCGATTATTCCCATAAGGTCGTCCCGCGCCTTGCTCAGGTCGTCCCTCTGCACGGTGAGCTCGGCGTACCTCTGGCTGACCTCCCGGTACTCGTCCATGCTGGAGACGTTCACGTCGCCCAGCTTTTTTATCTCGCCCCGGATGGCGCTTATGCGCTTTTCGCCCTCGCTCAGGCGGAAGTCTTCGTCCGTGAACTCGCAGGCGCCCTCGTAGGTGAGCTGGTAGTCCTCCCAGATGCGGGCGGTCATGGTGTCCAGTTCGCCCTGCGCCCTCTGGTACAGCAGGTCTATCCTGTGCAGGCGCTCGGCGGTCTCCTCGCCCGCGCGGCTGAGCTCCTCCAGTTTGGCGTTCACGCTGCGCAGCTGCTCCTGGGCGTCCAGGCGCAGTTTGTCGGCGGCGTTGAATTCTGCCCTTGTCTCGTCCAGGCTGCCCCGGGTCTTGCCCAGCAGCGTCTCCTGCTTTTTGAGTTCCTCCCTGTCCTGTTCCGCCTGGGCGTCTATTTGCTTTAACTGTTCCTCCGTCTGCCTGAGCAGCGTTTCGGCGCTACCCGCCTGGGCTTTCAGGCGCTCTATCTCGCCCGCGCGCTTCTCCCCGTCCTTTTCCAGGGCGGTCAGCCTTACCAGGCGCTCGGTGGCCTCGGTCCTGAGGCCGTCCAGCCTGAGCCGCTTTTCGTTGAGCTCCCTCTGCAGGCGCGCGGCCTCTTCCCGCATGCGCTCGGATTCCTCCCTGGTGCTGTCCGTCTGGTGGGACAGGCGCTCCAGGTCTTCCTCTATGCGCTGCTTCTGCTCCTTAAGGCTGGCGATGTCGGTGACGATGGAATCCAGCCTCTGCTGCCAGGCGGCCTTTTCCTCCCCCGCGCGGGACAGGTGCGCCTCGGCGCGGGTGACGGCGATCTCCTGCTGGTGGAAGGCGTCGAACGCCTCCTGCCGCTGCATCTTCATTTCCGCCCTGGAGCGGGAGAGCAGGTTCAGCTTTTCCTGGTACGCGTTTAATTTGTTTTCCAGCTCCTTGAGCGTCTGTTCGGTCTCGTTTATCTCCCTTTCACGGGACAGCAGGCTGGTCATGCGGCTGACGGAGCTGCCGCCGGTCATGGAGCCGCCCACGTTCATAACGTCCCCGTCCAGGGTCACCAGGCGGAACTGCTGCCGCCCCGCGCGGTGGATGGGTATGCCTTTTTGCAGGTCTTCCGCTATCACGGTGCGGCCCAGCAGGCTGTCCACTATGCCCCGGTATTTACTGTCGAACGTGACCATTTCCGAGGCCACGCCCACGCCGCCGGGCATCCTTAAAAGGTTCCTCTCGCCCGCGTCCAGCGTGCGGCCCCTCACCGCGCTTATGGGCAGGAAGGTGGCGCGCCCGAAACGGTTCTGCTTAAGGAACTCGATAAGCTCCCGGGCGTCCTCTTCCGTGTCCACCACTATGTTCTGCAGCGCCGGGCCCAGGGCGGTCTCTATGGCTTTTTCTATGTTTTTGTCCGCGTGGATGATGTTCGCCACCACGCCGTGCACGCTATTCATGCCCCGGCGGCGGGCCTCAAGCAGCACCTGCTTGACCGAGGAATTGTAGCCCTCGTAGTCCCGCTGCATCTCGCTCAAAAGCTTGAACCGGCTCAGCAGCTCCTGCCGGCGGCTCATCACCTGGTTGCTCTCGTTTAAGGTCTTTTCGTATTCCTCGCCGGACAGGCGGGTCTCCTCGCTGATGCGCCGTGTCTCTTCCGAGAACTGCTCAAGGCGCGCCTTTTCGCCCTCCAGCTGGCCGGACGCATCGCTGTACGCCCGCTCATACTCGCCGCCGGCCACCTGGGTATCCTTGAGCGCGGCTTCCAGCCTCTGGGTGCGCTCGTCTATGGCGCCGGACAGCGCGCCCAGGCGCGCCTGCTCGCTCTTGGCGTCGCTTAAGCCGTTCATGGCGTTTATGACGCTCTCCTTGGCTGCTTCGGCCCTGTCGGACAGCGCGTTAAGCTCGTTTTCTTCCTTTGCCAGCGCCTCGTCTTTCGCTTTTGACGCCAGCTTTTCCTCGTCCAGCGTTTTTATGAACTCGGCGTACTCGTTTTCCAGCAGCGCCGTTCTTTCCTTAAGGCCGCTTTCGCCGCTTAACGCCGCTTCCCTCTCGGAGATCAGCCGCTGCTTCTCCCTTTCCTGGCCGTTTATGCGCTCGCGCAGCACGCCCGCGGCGCCTTCGCCGGCTTCCACGTCGCGTATCAGGTCCTGCAGGAGCACCCGCAGGCCCGCGCTTTCCTCTTCGCCCCGGGTAAGTACCTGCTGCTGGGCGTCCCTTTCCTCCGCCAGCGCCCGGCGCTCGGCCTCGTTCTGCTCCGCTTCCTGCTTGAGCAGGGCGGTGTTTTCCTCGTATTCGCCTATCTTCTGCCGGTAGCGCCCGGTCTTGAGCACGAAGGCGTTTAGTTCCAGCCCCTTGAGCTCGTCCCTGAGTTTAAGGAACTTGCGGGCGTCCTCGCTCTGCAGCCGCAGGGGCTCCAGCCTCTCCTCCAGGTTGTCGATTATGTCGCTCACCCGGTTCAGGTTCTGCTGGGTGGACTCCAGGCGCTTCTCGCTCTCGGTCTTGCGGGTCTTGAACTTGACTATGCCCGCGGCTTCCTCGAACACCTGGCGGCGTTCCTCGGTCTTCTGGGAGAGTATCTCGTCCACGCGGCCCTGGCCCACTATGGAATAGCCGTCGCGGCCGGTGCCCGTGTCCCTGAACAGGTCGACTATATCCTTGAGGCGGCAGTTCTGGCCGTTGAGAAGGTATTCGCCCTCCCCCGTGCGGTACGCCCGGCGGGTGACGGACACCTCGGTATAGTCTATGGGCAGCGCGTGATCCTCGTTGTCGAAGGTAAGGCATACCTCGCAGTAGCCCAGCCTGCGGCGCTGATCGGTGCCGCTGAATATCACGTCCTCCATCTTGGTGCCCCTGAGCTGCTTGGCGCTCTGTTCGCCCAGCACCCAGCGTATGGCGTCGGCGATGTTGCTCTTGCCGCAGCCGTTGGGGCCCACCACGCCCGTTATGCCGTGCTCGAAGGTGATCTCCACCTTGTCGGCAAAGGACTTGAAGCCGTGAATAAAGAGTTTTTTAAGTCGCAAGGGAAGTCTCCTTGGGTTATTTGTCGGGATTGGATCTCGCCTGTATCAGTTCCAGCGCCCGGGACGCCGCTTCCAGCTGGGCGGCCTGCTTGCTCTGGCCCTTGCCCCGGCCCAGCTCCTGGCGGCTCAGCGCGGAAAACACCGCGTACTCGAACTCCGGCAGGTGCGCGGGGCCGCGGGAAGCGATGAGCGTGTACTCCGGCATGTCCCCCACCGCCTGCAAAAGCGCCTGGAGGCGGCTCTTGCTGTCCAGGTGGTCGTCCCTGGAAGTGTCGCGGTCGAGCCTTTCGCCCAGGGCGCGCTTTATGAACTCGCCCGCCTCGCGCCGGCCGCCGTCTAAGTATATGGCGCCGGTGATGGCCTCGAATATGTCGCAGAGTATGGAGCTTTTGTCCCGGCCCCCGCTTTTGTCCTCACCCGCGGACAGGAGGATATGGGCGGGCACGCCCATGTCCCTCACCGCCTGGCTCAGGGTCTCTTCCTTCACCAGGTCCGCCCGCATGCGGGTAAGCTTGCCTTCGGGCAGGTCGGGATACGCCTTGTACAGCATCTCGCTTATATACAACTCAAGCACCGCGTCCCCCAGAAATTCCAGCCTCTGGTAATGGGGCACGCGGTGGTCTCCTCCGTAGGAGGGATGTGTGAGCGCCTGCTGCAGGAGCGCGCGGTCTTTAAAGCGGTAGCCTATCTTGTCTTCGGCGCCGGTCATTTGACCAGATACTTGACTATATCGTCCACGGTGCGGACCGTGGCCAGCAGGTCGTTGTCCACCTGCACGTCAAACTCGTTCTCGATGTCGCACACCAGTATCATGATGTTGGCGCTGTCGGCGCCCAGGTCTTCCACCAGGCGGCTCTCGGGCTTGATCTGGTCCTTGGATACGGGCAGCTGCATCTCTATCAGCTCCGCCACCTTCTCAAATACGCTGTTGTAATCCATGCTGTACCTCCGTAATATATATGTGTTATTCCTCTGAAAGCTTCTCAAGTCCCAGCTTGAGCTGGCCGGTCAGGTCTCCCATGACCATTTTGCGCGCCTGTTCCAGCGCCTTGCGGAAGGCGTAGGCGTTGGAGGAGCCGTGGGCCTTGACCACCAGGCCGTTCACGCCCAACAGGGGCGCGCCGCCGTACTCGTCCTTGTTCATGCGCTTCTTTATCTTGCCGAAGGCGCCCCTGAGCAGCAGGCCTCCCAGTTTGCCCGTAAAGCTGGCCAGCGCCTCGGTCTTTATCATCTTGAACAGGTTTTTGCTCAGGCCCTCGGCGTATTTTAATATCACGTTGCCGGTGAACCCGTCGCACACTATCACGTCCGCTTCGGAGGACTGCACGTCCCGCGCCTCCACGTTGCCCATGAACCCGTACGCCTGCTGCTGCTTCATCAGCGCATGGGCTTCCTTGTAGAGCTTGGAACCCTTTTCTTCCTCTGCGCCTATGTTGACCAGGCCAACCCTGGGGCTTTCCACGCCCATCACCTGCTTCATGTACGCGCTGCCCAGCAGCCCGAACTGCTTAAGGTAAGCGGGCTGGCAGTCCGCGTTGGCGCCGCAGTCTATGAGCATCACAGGCTTTTCCATGCCGGGTATCACGGCGGCCAGGGCGGGGCGGTCTATGCCCTTTAACATCCTTAAAGTCACCATGCCCGCCAGGAACAGCGCGCCGGTGGAGCCCGCGCTCACCATCGCCTGGGCTCTGCCCTCCTTTACCGCCTTCATGCACAGCATGAGGGAGGAGTCCTGCTTGCGGCGCACGGCCAGCATGGGCTCGTCGTGCATGGTGATGTCCTCGCCGCTTTGGGCGTATTCCGCCCGCTCGCTGCCCAGCGCTTCCCGGGCTTTGGCCAGCGCCTCTTCCCGTCCATACATTAGCACTTTCGTGTCCGGGAACAGGGGCAGGAATTGCTTTACGCCGTCTATGACGCAGCCGGGCGCGTCGTCGCCGCCCATCAGGTCTACCGCGATAGTGTATTCCGCCACGGAGCACCTCCGAAAAAATGTCTTATGTGGGAATGCTTACTGCTTCTGCTTCGCCCAGCTGTCCTTAAGGGGCACGATGCGGTTGAACACGGGCTTTTCGGCAGTGGAATCCGGGTCCTTGCAGAAATAGCCCTGCCTTAAGAACTGGAAGCGGTCGCTCACGCTGCTGCCGGCTATGACCGGCTCCACCAGACAGTCGGTGAGCGTGATGAGGCTGTCGGGGTTGATCTTCGCGTTAAAACCCTTGGGCGCGGAGGCGTTTTCTTCCTCTTCTTCGGTCTCCTCGGGGGCTTCCGCCGCCTGATCCTCGTCCATTATCAGGGGCTCGTACAGCCTGACCTCGGCTTTAACCGCGTCCAGGTCGCTTATCCAGTGCAGGGTGCCCTTGACTTTACGGTCCGCGCCTTCGCTGCCGGAGCGGCTGGAAAGGTCCACGGAGCAGAGCACTTCGGTCACATTGCCAGTTTCGTCCAGTATAACATCCTCGCACTTGATTATGTACGCGCCCTTCAGGCGCACTTCCTTGCCGGGCGCCAGGCGGAAGAACTTCTTGACCGGCTCCAGCATGAAGTCGTCCTGCTCTATGAACAGGTGTTTGGTAAAGCGCACTTCCCTTGTGCCCATTTCGGGGTGGTCGGGATGGTTCTCCATGGTTATGACGTCGACTTTGCCCTCGTCCCAGTTGGTGAGGGTGAGCTTCAGGGGCCTGAGCACCGCCATGCCCCTTGGCGCGGTATCGCCCAGCGCGTCGCGCACGCACGCCTCAAGCAGCGCGCCGTCCACCACGCTGTCCGCCTTGGCTACGCCCACGCGCACCAGGAAATCCTTTACCGCCTCGGCGGGATAGCCCCTGCGGCGCATGGCCACCAGCGTGGGCATGCGCGGGTCGTCCCAGCCGCTTACGATGCCGTTTTCCACCATGTAGCGCAGGTAGCGCTTGCTGAGCAGTGTGCGGGTGAGGTTGAGGCGCGCGAACTCGATCTGCCTGGGGGGCTGGTCAAAGCAGCCCGCGTTGTGCACCATCCAGTCGTACAGGGGGCGGTGTATCTCGTATTCCAGGGAGCACAGGGAGTGGGTCACGCCCTCTATGGCGTCCTGTATGGGATGCTGGAAGTCGTACATGGGATAGATGCACCACTCGTCACCCGTCCTGTGGTGGTGGCAGCGCTTGATGCGGTATATGGTGGGGTCGCGCATGAGCACGTTGGGGGAAGCCATGTCTATCTTCGCCCTGAGCACGCGGCTGCCGTCCGGGAACTCGCCGTTCTTCATGCGCTCGAACAGATCCAGGTTCTCCTCCACGGAGCGGTTGCGGAAGGGGGAGTCCACGCCGGGGGCAGTCAGGGTGCCGCGGTTCTTGCGCATCTCTTCCGGGCTCTGGTCGTCCACATACGCCAGGCCCTTGCGGATAAGGTCCCTGGCGATCTCGTACAGGCGGGGGAAGACGTCGCTGGCGAAGTGCAGCTTGACCCACTTGAAGCCCAGCCACTCTATGTCCCTCTGGATGCCTTCCACGAACACCGTGTCCTCCTTGGCG
>JAFZLE010000379.1 GCA_017551645.1 Clostridia bacterium
ACCGCCGCAACGACTATATCCGCGCCGGCAAGGTGCCTGTCCAGGTCTTGGGTCCAGGAATGGCACAGGCTCACCGTGGCGTTTGCGCGGGTGAGCATGACAGCCATGGGTTTGCCCACCAGGTTCGACCTGCCCACTACCACGGCGTTGGCACCCTGTATGTTTATGCTATACCTTTTAAGCAGTTCCATGCAGCCTTTGGGAGTGCAGGGCTCCAAAAGCGCGCTGCCCCGGAACATTTCCCCCGCGTTCACGGGGCTGAATCCGTCCACGTCTTTCATTGGACTTATGGAACGTATGACTTGTTCCGCGTCGATCTGGGGAGGCAGGGGCAGCTGCACCAGAATGCCGTGAACGCCATCGTCCTCATTCAGGGCGGCCACCGTTTCAAGCACATCGCCGGTGGTCGCGTCTTCTTTAAGCAGTACCGCCCGGGACTCGATCCCGACAGCCTTGCACGCCTTTTGCTTATTCCTTACGTATATGGCGCTGGCAGGGTCGTTCCCCGCCATCACCACCGCGAGACAGGGTTTGATGCCGTGGGCGGAGCAAAACTCCTCCGCCTCGCGCTTAACTTCTTCTCTTATATCCGCCGCGACCTTTTTGCCGTCGATTATCTCAGCCATTCATGTTCCTCCCCAGCAGTCTGTCCCCTATGAGCGCCACTCCGCAGGCGTTGTCGCCGGAAAGCTCCTTTTTGCCCCAGTACAATTCCACGCGGTCGTTCAGTTTAAGCACTCTGCGGCTCACCTCGCGCCTGAACAGCGGGGATGAAGCCACCCCGCCCATCATCAGCACTTTGTCCAGACCCGATTTGCCGCAGGCGTTGACCGCTAGCCTGGCTATGGTCCTGGAAAGGAACGAGTACGTCTCCATGGCCGCGTCTTCCGGGGACGTGCCCGAATCGATAAGCCGGTTTATGGCGTTTTCTGCTCCTGAAAACGAGGCGTTCAGCCCTTTCACGCTCACTCCGACAAGGCTCTTTTCGCAGCCTTTCACCGCAAGTTTTTCCAGCTCCGGCCCCGCCGGGAACGGAAGGCCCAGTTTTACGCCTATCCTGTCCACCAATTGACCCGCGTGCAGGTCGCCCGAACCGCCCAGACAAGTGATCTTGAGCCCGTTTTCCACCCTGAGTGCTTCGGTGGTACCGCCCGACAGGTGCATCGCTATAAAGCTGTCGTCATCAAGCCCGCTTTCATACAGCGCCGCGGCGACATGCCCCTGCTGGTGGGTGGTGAAAAACAGCGGCACGTTAAGCGTACGTGCGATCACTCTTGCAAACGCGGTGCCTGCCATAAACACGGGCATATAGCTGTCTTGCGCGTCCCTCGGCGCCCGCGACACGCACACGCATGCGATCTTCGCCTGCGCCGCGTCCATGAGCTCTTCATAGAGCTCGGGCAGGTTCTTTACATGCTGGAACACGCCGTCCGACTGCCTCAGCCCCTTTTCACCCAGGGGCACGCTGAGCAGCCGTCTTTTGGATAAAACAACAACACCTTCCCCTGCAAGGGCAAGGGAGGTGGTGTAACAGCTTGTATCGATTCCTAAGGTCAGCTCAGGCATTTTGGGATTTTCGGACCAGACTGCCCAGCACGCCGTTTATGTACGCGCCGGATTTCTCTCCCGAATACTGTTTCGCTGTCTCGACCGCGTCGTTTATAGCGGCGCCGGCGGACTTGGTAAGGTAAAGGATCTCCCACGCGGCGCACAAAAGCGTGGCGTAATCCACCCTCGGCAGCCTGTCGAGCGTCCAGCCTTCCGCCAAAAGCCCGCTCAGTTCTTCGTCCAGCGCAGCCTTGTTCTGCTTTACGCCTTCGACGACTGAATACATGAAATCCGTCTCGTCCTCGTGAGGCTCGATGTTGAGCAGCTGGGTCAGCGTGCTTTCGCCGCCCTCGCCGCCCATAAGGTACTCGTAGACCAGTTTTACCGCCGCGACGCGCGCGCTCGTTCTGTCCATAGGCTATTCCCTGGCGGACTCGCTGCCGGAATCCGTCTGTCCCTCCAGCTGTTTGCCTTCCCGGGCGTTTTTCTCGCTCAGCAGGTAGTTCTGATATTCCATCTCGGCGTTGTCCCGGTTCTCCTTGGCGAAGGACAGCCCGGTCACATGCACGTCCACGCTGTTCACGCGCATGTTGGTCATGGTCTCGATGGTCTTTTTGATGTTCTCCTGTATGCTGCGGCAGACCTCCTGCACGGAGTAACCGTACTCCACCACCACGCTGACGCTTACGGACACGTTCTGCTCGTCCACGTCCACTTTCACGCCGCGGGTGATGTTTTTGATGTTGTTGGCGTTCTTGCTTTTGCGCCTGTCGGACGCCAGCCCCTGATAGCGCACCATGTTTGCGATGCCCTCCACCTCGGTCAGGGCGATGCCCGCGATGGTCTGTATCACGTCAGAGGCAAAATACACCGCGCCGTTGGCCCCGGTGTCAATTTTCAAATCCACAGTCTTGTCTTCAGGCATTTTCAGGCCCTCCATACGTTTTGCTGTATAGATTATAACAGATTTGCTGAAAAAACGCAAATGCCTGCCGAAGACTTAAAGAAAAATTGACCCTTTATGCGCTTTATGCTACAATGATAAGGGTGATCAGCATGAAAACCAGGGCGCTCAGGCTGGCGCTCGCGCTTTTGGCGCTCGGCCTTATCATTTTGGGGCTGCTGCAGGGACAGGCGCGGGAAGTGCTCAGCAAAGCCATAAATATCTGTACGGAGTGTATCGGGCTTGGATAAGCTTAGTAAACTGCGCCCTTCAAAGCGCAGGCTAATACAGCTGTATACCGCGCTGATGTACAACGCCCACCTCAGGGGTTTCATCAGCGGCAAGCTGTACCGCGGGCAGCTTAAAAACCTGTGCGTACCGGGGCTCAACTGCTATTCCTGCCCCGGCGCGGTGGCGGCTTGCCCCCTGGGCGCACTGCAAAACGCGCTGTGCGGGTCCCTTCACGGAATACCTTATTACGTGCTGGGCACACTGCTGCTGTTTGGGCTGCTGCTGGGGCGCGCGGCGTGCGGGTTTTTGTGCCCCATGGGGCTGCTTCAGGAACTGCTGGACAAACTGCCCCTGCCCAAGCTCAAAAAGTCCCGTCTGACACGAGCGC
>JAFZLE010000380.1 GCA_017551645.1 Clostridia bacterium
ACAGATTGAAGTTCTGTTTTGTCAATACGGAGGAATCCATCGGCGTGCCGATATACGGATATGACCTCGGTTCATGCAGGTTGTATACATAATGCTTCGGGAAAATGCAGAAGCGGATCTTGTTGAACGGACTGTCTTTGAGGGTTTCAAAAGTCTGCTCGATCAGTTCGTCGCTCTGGAGTTCCCAAACGTAACAGGTGGTGCCTATGGAAATATGCCTTGTCCCGTCGTCGTGCACGAGCGAGAACGTATTGGCGCTCCTTACGGGACCGTGGTTCGTGTTTCTCGCAGGGAGCACGCTGAATACGCCGTCTACGGTTTTATCGAGGAAGCTGGCGTTTACGGCGTACTTATACTCGCCTTCAAAAGAAGGCATGAAACGTACCGTGTATTTGTCTTCCCCGTCATAAAACCCGTCAACTTCGCAGGACTCATTCCTGCTTGTTACAGAAAGCTTTATCCATTCATCCCTGAAAGGATTGCCCGTATCCGGCCCTTTTACTGTGTATTCCCAAACGTCATACCTGTTAACGTTCTGCATAATGCCCCCGCCTTAATTGTGTCTGTATACCTGCCAGCCCATATAGTTGCCCAAAGCTTCCTCAAGCACGTCGGCGCATTTTGCCTGGCACAGCGCCACATGGTGCTCGTAGCCTTCCTTAGCGACATAATGCATAAGCTCATTGAGCCTTGGCACGCGGCATACCGCCACGCCGCCAAATGTGGGCAGCGGGTCGTCTGTGAACTCGCCTTCGCCCAGATAGCAGCGGATTACACCGTTAACGTCATCGGTTGATACTTTGAGGAAGGTCATGTCGCTGGGGCGTACGCGCCCTTTCAGCGCGCCGAAGCTTACTTCCCTGCCCAAAGTCGTGGCGAGAATATCCAGCTCGCCGATCTCGGGTTTGTCCTTGAAAGCGCAGGCGGGATAGTTGGAGCAGTGCACGTTTATGCACTTATCGGGTTCGTTTTTATAGTTGTTATTCCAATCCTGGTAGATCGGCGGGATGCCGGAAGCGTTGAGCAGCGCGAGCATGCTGACAGCGCCCATAATGTCGGTCTCGCAGGCGCTTGGACGGCCTTTCTGTCCCATCATGCTCATCACAAGGCACATGGCGCAGCCGTAATTCGCTTCAACGCTGTCCCAGCACTGTATCGCGCTGGCGTCGCAGTGATGGGCGTCCATCCAGTTCTCGACGGCGATCACGAGCTTGGCCTGTTTTTCAAGCTTTTCCCTGGAGATTCCTTCAAGCACGTTGCCGTATTCCCGGATCTCACTGATCTTGGCTTCGATCACTTCAGCGTCGGTGATCTCGTTTATATCCGCCATGATCTCGCTGAAATCCTCGGTCTCAATAGTTATGCCGCTTCTTTGCAGTAGCTTCTCGGAATACCTGACGGTCCTGAATGGCATTACGCGGGCACCGATCTGAGCTATGCGGGCGTTCCTTAAAGCCTTCACTACAGCGCACACCTTGGAGAAATACTCCACGTCCTTTTTGAACTCATCGCCGTCTACCGTGCAGGTGTGGCGCGACGTCAGCGTGTACTTGATACCCTGCTGGCGTAGGTTGTTGCACAGGGAAAGCTTGCCGCAGAACGCGTCCCTGCGGTTTTCCAGCTGCAGTTTGTCAAAATCGTCATCACAGGCCTGTATCAGTATCGGACAGTCCAGCCCGCTTTTTTTGATGGCGTCCGCCACGCCCGTTTCCTCGCCGAAATTCGGAAGGCAAACGATTATGCCGTCTATCTCGGTGGCGTGTTTTCTGAACAGCTCTGCGCATTTGAGCGCTTCGTCATAGGTCATGGTCTCGCCCATGAACGTATCGTCAGGAGATAGAGTTATGTATGAATGTCCCCATTTCTCAAGGCAGTCCAGGAGCTTTTTGCGGGCAGTAAGCACCAAGTGGTCGGGAAAAAAGCTGCGGTTGGAAACGATCACGCCAAATTTAGACATATTTACACCTCACTCACAGTATTTATTATCCTTGAAACGGCGGTACGCCATAGTTTCATTTTAACGCTGCGCTCTTCGCCGGAAATGCCCGGAACGTACACGCATACTTTATGTGTGTTCGCTTTTTCGATGTCAAACAGGCCCATGGCTTCGCCGCCCATCAGCGCGCTGCCCAGAGCGCTCAGCTCAGTCTCGTCTGACACAGCGACTTCAAGCCCGCCCAGGTCAGCCTGAAGCTGCATGAGCATGGTATTCTGGCTGCCGCCGCCGTCCGCGCACAGTTTTTGAAGAGGTCTTCCGTAAGCTTTCGACATGTAATCCAATACATCAGCATTCTGATAAGCCATGCTCTCGACAGCCGCCCGGGCCAGATGCGCCTTTGTTGTGCCCCGGTTCATCCCTATGAACGCCGCCCGGGCATTTTCGTCAAAGTACGGCGCACCCATGCCGGAAAACGCGGGTACCAGGAACACTCCCCCGCTGTCTTTTACGCTTAAAGCCAGTTCTGCCGCGTTCGCCGGGTCAGATGCGAGCCCTGCTTCTTTGCACAGCCAGGTAACGGTATCGCCCGAGTGGGTTATATTGCCTTCAAGCGCGTAATACACCCTGTTTTTCCGTCCGAAAGCCACGCTGGTGCTGAGACCTTTGGGGCTTTGGCATATCTTTTCGCCCGTGTTTAGCATAACGGAGCTTCCGGTGCCGTACGAAGTCTTTACCTGACCTTCCGATACGCAGCCCTGGCCGAAGAGCGATGCGTGGCTGTCGCCCATAACTCCGCAGATCCTGATCCCGGCGGGAAGCCCGTCGCAGGAGGTCTCGCCAAAACATTCGTCCGAAAGCTTTACCTCCGGCAGGCAGACCGAGGGAATGGAAAAAACTTTGCACAGTTCTTCGTCGAACGACAGTGTCTTCAGATTAAACAACTGCGTCCGTGAAGCGTTGCTAACGTCTGTGGCGAAACACTTGCCGCCCGTCAGACGATATACGAGATAGCCGTCTATCGTGGATATGCATATGCCGCCGTTTTCAGCGCGTTTTTTAAGCGTCTCGTCCTCGCTCAGCGCGTGCGCGGCTTTCGCCGCAGAGTAATACGGGCTTAAGTCCAGACCTGTAAGCTCCTTGACCTTGCTTGCACAGGGTCTGAGCCCATCGCAGAGCTGCTTTGCCCGTACATCCTGCCAAACAATGGCTTTTCTCGCGGGCTTTCCAGTCTCACGTTCGAAAAACGCGGTGGTCTCGCGCTGATTGGAAATGCTTATGCACGCTATCTCCGATGCCGGTATGCCTTCCGTCACTACCCTGATGCCTTCGACGACGTTATCGAATATTTCTCCCGCGTCGTGCTCAGACCAGCCGGTGTTCGGATAATACTGCGCGTGCTTTTTTGAAAACCTGCGTACTATCGCGCCTTTCCGGTCTACTAAAAACACTTTGCTGGCGGATGTAGACTGGTCTATGGAAACTATATACGCCATTTTTTAAGTCCTTCCGCCGCGCGCTTGGCGATTCCCTGCGCCGTCAATCCGTAGTGAGCAAGCACTTCGGCACTGGTCCCGGAATACGTCTTTTCATCCGGCAGTCCCATTATTATCATCGGAGTCGGCTTATTCTGGGAGAGCACTTCGCTGACTGCGCCGCCGAGCCCGCCGTAAACGGAGTGTTCCTCCGCGGTTATCACCAGGCCCGTTTCTGCGGCTTCAATGATCGCCTCTGTATCCAGTGGCTTTATGCTGAACATATCGTAAACGCTGAAGGAATGACCCTGCCCGGCAAGCATGTCCGCAGCCTGAAGCGCTGGATAGACCATTTCACCGCAGGCGATGATCGCTCCGTCGTGCCCGGTCCTGAGTTTTTTGGCTTTGCCCGGAAGGAATTCCGTGTCCGCGTCGTAAAATACCGGAACGGCTCCCCGCCCAACTCTCACATAGGCGGGCACGTCGCTTTTGGCGAGATAGTCCGTGAGCGCGGTCATCTGCACAGCATCGGACGGGATATATACTTCCAGTCCCGGTATGGCCCGCATCAGCGCGATATCCTGAGTGGAGTGATGAGTGGAACCCAGCGCCCCGTAGCTGACGCCTCCGGAAACGCCGATTATTTTCACGTTCATGTGGCTGTACGCCACATCCACCTTTACCTGTTCGGCGCTGCGCATGGAA
>JAFZLE010000381.1 GCA_017551645.1 Clostridia bacterium
CGGATTGAGCAGCGCCCTTAAGCCGGCGAACATGGGCACGTCATCATCGTTGTTGAGCAGTATGCGCGCCATGCCGGCAGACTCCAGCACTGTCGCGCCTTTCAGCCCGTTTTCGCAGAACGCCTCGAGCAGATGCTCAAGATGCTCGGTTTGGTTGAGCACAAATACGAATAGCTGCATAGTGTCGCTCCTTTCATATTGCCAGACGGGGATTATATACCTAAATGATTACACTTTTATGAAGCTTTGTATAAGAAATATCGTCTCTGTTTCCAGAGACGATAAACAGCTACATGTCGCGGGTGACGACGATGTCGATCCCGGTGCCCAGCACATTTTTGAGGGCTGCGTCGCCCCGCCTGACGGGGGAGATCAGTGTAACACTCTCTATCTCCCGGCTCACGTCCATAAGCAGCGGCGTTTTGATCGGCGCCGAGCTTTTAACGGGGCCGCGGGGGAGAGACGCGCCCGTGATCCTGACCGTGCCCGTGTAGACCCTGCGGGGGTCAAGTATCTCGCTTCTGCCGTAGGCTTCGCCTCTGGGACAGGAATTGCCTGTCACCGCGCCGCTCGCTTCGTCTACTGTCAAACGGCAGCCTCTGGGGCATACTATGCATATCATTTCCGCCATATTCAGGCCTCCGAAGCGCTCACGCTTATATCGCCGCGCGCCTTCTGAAATACTTCTTTGGGAAGGAAGATGTTCTCCATTTCCCCGGGGGACATGCTGAGCCTTTTGAAAGACGCCAGTTCCTGCCCCGAAGCGTCCGAAACCTTTATAACGGACGCGCCGAGCTTGCTGCGGACCCTGAAGAACAGCTTTACGCTGCCTTCGAGCCTGCCGGGTCTGATCCTCTGGGGTACGGTATAGGAGACGTTGTCGCCGTTGAGCATTCTGATATACGCTTCGTCCGCGTTTTCAGCGGAAGATACGAATCTGGCCGCGCCTTCGCCCGCTTTGGCGCTCTCTTCGGACACGTAGTCCACCAGGTCGTGCACGTGCACCACGTTGCCGCCCGCGAACACGCCTTTCATGGAGGTCTCCATGTTCTCGTATACGAAGGGGCCGTTGGTGCGCGGGTCGATCTCTATGCCCGCCTCGCGGCTCAGCTCGTTTTCGGGGATAAGCCCCACGGACAGAAGCAGCGTGTCGCAGTCGAACACCATTTCGGTGCCGGGTATGGGCGCGCGGTTTGCGTCTACCCGGGACACCGTAACGGATGATACCCGCCCGTTGGCCGCGGTAACGTCGGTGACAGTGTGGTTCAGGTACAGTGGTATGTCAAAGTCCTTAAGGCACTGGGCGATGTTGCGGGCAAGGCCGCTGGAATGGGGCATTATCTCCACACAGCACAGTACTTTCGCGCCTTCCAGAGTGAGCCTGCGCGCCATTATGAGGCCTATGTCGCCTGAGCCCAGTATAACTACCCGCTTCGCGCACATATAGCCTTCAAGGTTTATGTACCTTTGGGCGGTGCCGGCGGTAAATACTCCCGCGGGGCGGTCGCCGGGTATGGAGATGGCGCCTCTGGGGCGTTCCCGGCAGCCCATGGCCAGGAAAATGCTTGAGGCGGAGTACACCTGATAGCCCTTCTCGGCGGAAACGGTATGCACCTGCCGATCGGGAGTGATGTGCAGCACCATGGTGTCGCAGATAAGCTCTATGGTGGTGTCCCTAAGCCTGTCTATAAACTTTAGCGCGTATTCGGGGCCGGTCAGTTCTTCCTTGAATCTGTGCAGGCCGAAACCGTTGTGGATGCACTGATTGAGTATGCCGCCGGCGTACCTGTCGCGCTCGATTATCGCGATCTTTCTCAGGCCCTTGTCATAGGCGGCGAGCGCGGCCGCAAGCCCCGCCGGGCCCGCGCCGATAACTATAAGCTCCCAGTTCATGCTCTGCCTCCCGCCTTGGTCTCATTAAACAGGATCACGCTGCCTTCGCCGTCCTTAAGCGCCTCAAGGGGAGAGATGCCCCTCTCGCGGCAGAGTATCTCCAGTACGCGCGGCCCGCAGAATCCACCCTGGCAGCGGCCCATGCCCGTGCCCGCGCGGCGCTTGATGCCGTCCACGGATACGGGAGGAATGGGGGAATGGCATGCTTCCACGATCTCGCCCTCGGTGATGGTCTCGCAGCGGCAGATCACCCGCCCGTACAGGGGGTTTTCAGAGATAAGGCGCTGCTTTTCGGGTATAGACAGTTCTTTGAACCTGATCTTCCTGCGGGCAGTGACGGGGGAGTCTTTCTTCACGAGCTCAAGCCCGTGCTGCTCCAGCAGCCCGGCGGCGTATTCGCCGGTAGCCGGCGCGCAGGTGAGCCCGGGGCTCTTTATGCCCGCCAGGTCGAGAAAACCGGGTACGGGGAAACCGATAATGAAATCGTTCCGGTCGGAATTGGCCCTCATGCCCGCGAAGGAGCGGATCGTGTCCCTGAAGTTTATGCCGGGCACGCTCTTTAAGGCATGCGTCTTCACGAATGCCAGCCCCTCGGCGGTGGTGTTGACGCGGTGCGCGTCCAGGCAGGAAACGGCGTTGGGACCCGCCAGCAGATTGCCGTGCACCGTGGGGGATACCAGTACACCCTTGCCCGCGGGTCCGGGACACTGGAACAGGGTGTGCTTCGCGCGGGAGCCCTCGCTTTTGTCCAGCAGGAAGTAATCGCCGCGGCTGGGTTTGATAGTGAACGCCTTTTCGGCCACCATCTCGTGCACGGCGGCGCTGTCGACGCCTGCGGCGTTGACCACATATCTGGCATTAAACTGTTCGCCGCAGGAAGTGACCGTGAAACCGCCAAGCTGTCCGGTTATGTACGTTACGGGGTGGGACAAAAGGAACTTGACGCCGTTTAATGCGGCGACTTCCGCCATGGCGAGGGCGTATTCCCAGGGATTGACTATGCCGGAAGTGGGAGCGTACAGCGCCGCCACCGCCTTGTCCGAAACGCAGGGTTCCAATTCCCTGAGACGGCGGCTGTCGATCAGCTCCAGCCGCTTTACGCCGTTTTGAACGCCGCGCTCATACAGGGCGCGAATGGATTTTACATCGTTATCGTCAAACGCCAGCACCAGGGAACCGCAGTTTTTGTAGGGCACATCCAGCTGCGCGCACAGTTCGGCGGCCATTTCGCAGCCCCTGACGTTAAGGCGCGCCATAAGCGTGCCGGGCTCCGGGTCGTAACCCGCGTGGATTATGGCGGAGTTGGCCCGGGTGGCGCCTATGGCGATGTCGTTTTCCTTTTCAAGGACCAGCACGCTGAGCTTGTATCTGCTCAGCGCGAATGCGGCGGCCGCGCCGGTGATACCGCAGCCGACGATTATCACATCGTACATCAGTTTTCTCCAATATTAAAAGCGTTCAGCGTGTTCCGATAGCATATCTCAGCCATCTCGTCCGCGCTTACGCCTTTTAATTCCGCCAGTTTTTCGCATACGTACCTGACGTACGCGGGTTCGTTCCGCCTGCCTCTCAGGGGTATGGGCGCCATGTAGGGGCAGTCCGTTTCCACAAGCAGACGGTCAATGGGCAGGCCTTCGGCTGCCCGGGTGAGCACAGGGGCGTTCTTGAAAGTAAGACTGCCCGAAAACGAAACGTACAGCCCCATGCGCACGTATTCCAGCGCGCTTTCCAGGCTGCCGCCAAAGCAGTGCATAACGCCTTTTACGCTTACCCCGCGCCTTATGCAGGCGGACAGGATCTCGTAAGCGTCGCCGTGCGCTTCCCTTATATGCATGATCACCGGCTTATCAAGCCGGTGAGCCAGCTCCAACTGTTTTGTGAATACCTGTTTCTGTACGTCCCTGGGGGAGAAATCGTAGTGGTAGTCCAGCCCGATCTCGCCCAGCGCCACCATTTTGGGGAGCCGCATGGCAGCTTCTATGCTGTCTGCTATCTCCTGCGTCCACTTGTCGGCGTCATGGGGATGCAGCCCGTAAGCGGTATACAGAAAGCCGTACTTATCGCTTAAACGGGTGACCTCTTCCGAAGGCAGCGCAGCGTCTCCCACAACCACGGCCTTTTCCACTCCGGCCTCGCGCATGCGCAGTACTACTTCGTCCCTGTCCGCGTCAAAGGCCTTGTCGTTTATGTGGCAGTGGGAATCGAACAGACGCATCAGTTGGCGTACCTCGGCCAGTACACATCACGGGCGTTCTTGCCGCGCTTTTCGCTGGAAGCCACCAGATTGGCGGGGCGTTCATAGTGGTAGCAGAAGTAATAGCCCGCGTCATACGCGCCCTGGGCGGTATTCTCTATCTGCAGCAGCGCCCTGTGGTAAACGGGATAGCGTTCCTCCAGATCGTATTTCAAAAACTTCATCTGCCCTTCCAGGGAATAGGGATCGAACCCGTGCTCGGTGCACCAGTTGGACAGTATCTGGAAGCGTGACAGGCTCCACTGGCACAGCCCCTGGTAGTTGCCGCCCTTGCCGGATTTGGGATTGAAAGCGGACTCCTGCTTGATGTTGGCAAGGATGCCGCAGGCCACCGCCTCGTTGTAGACGGTCTGCGAGGTCAGGTACATGTATATCTTTTGCTCGTTGCTTAAACTGTCATTGGAGAAGATCGGGTCTGTAGAAGGTGCGGTCGCGGTGGGCGAGGGGGTGGGCGTGGGAGTGGGGGTGGCCGTAGGTGTGGGAGTAGGCGTTACGGTATTGACTTTCCTCAGATTTTTGATCTCCACGTAGCCGCTCCTGCCGTTTATGGTTATGTACGCCCAGGAAGAATTGAAAGCGGTGACGCTCACGTGCACGCCCTTGTTGAGGAATCCCAGATACGCCGCGCCGGTGCTGGGCCCGTCGTAGACCTTCAGCTTGTTTACGACCACCGCTTCGATCGGGCTGCAGGGGTTGAGCGCGCCGGCGACCGGGGTGGGGGAAGCGCCGTCAGACAGTTTTTTAAGGTAAGCGTGGCGGGTGTAGCCGTAGTGCCCGTTGAGCTCAATATACGCCCATGTGGAATTGTAAGCGTACACATTTACGACTTTGCTGGTGCCTATCGTTCCCAGTTTGGTAGAGGAAGCGGAAGCTTTGGCGTACACGGGCAGCGAGTTCACTTTGGGGCTCGCCTTGAAGTTGCAGGCGGTCACGGTTCCGCTCAGTTCATAAGTGGTCTCGTTCTGGGTGGCAGGCGTGTTGGTGGAATTCTGATTGTTTACCGCCGACAGGTTGGACTTTTTGATATAGCCTGCTTTCGTTCCGCACACGATCATGACCCAGTCGCCGTTTACCATGAGCGCGTTGACCTGGGTGCCCTTGCTCAGCTGGATCTTGCTGGCGGTAGTGGAAGGCTTGGAATAGAAATAGCTCTGACGGTTGACTTCGGCTTCTATATTCAGGGGTTTGCTCACGGAGGTCAGGTGCTTGATGTTCATGTAATACTGCTTCTGGTTATGCTCCACAAGCACTTTGGTGCTGTCGTATTCCAGCACCTTGACCACGTCGAATTTATAAAGGTAGCCTTCCCGCTTGGAGATGTTCTCGGTATTGTACAGTCCGGAACGGGTGACGCTTACATACGCGTAAAGGTCATTTTCCGGCGTCACGGCTCCGGCTACCGAGAACATCTGAGAGCAGAAAACAATCACAAGAATTATAGAAAGCGTTTTGAGAATGCGGTTCATGGCGCAGACCTCCGCTATTATTTCAATTCTGTTACAAATTATATCAGATATATTTCAAAATGTCAATATTGCCCGCACAGATATTGCGCCGCAAATTTACAGGTTGAATTTGGAACGGAAATGGGGTAAAATCTTGGCACATGAGTAGTAAGGAGTGAGTATAATGAAGCCGCAGCCCAGGATATGCGATCTGATCCCCGCGGCGATGTTCGAGGGATTTTTGCTGGTAAAGGACGCTCAGGAGCGCATAAACGTCAAAGGCGCGAAGTACCTGGACATAAACCTGACGGATATAACGGGAGAGATAAACGCAAAAAGGTGGGACAACGTGGACTTTATCCCCTCCGCGGGCCAGGTGGTCAAGATCCGCGGCCAGGTAGGCGAGTTCAACAACCGCATGCAGCTCAGGATAGACCGCATGCGGGAGAGCACGCCGGAGGACGAGGTGGAGATGCCGCTGCTCATACCCTGCGCGCCCCGCAAGCCCGAAGACATGATGGAAGACATAATCGCCAGGGTCGATGAGATGGAGAATGCCCAGCTCAAGCAGCTTGTGAACCGCCTGCTGGACGAGGCGGGCGACGCCATCTTCTATATGCCGGCAGCGAAAAGCCTTCACCATGCCCAGAGGAGTGGGCTGCTCAACCACACCACCACCATGCTGAAAGGCGCCCGCGCCGTATGCGATATCTACCCGTTTCTGGACAGCGATCTGCTGGCGGCGGGCGTGATAATACACGACCTTTGCAAAATAGAGGAGCTCAGGAGCGACGAGATCGGTCTGGTCAGCGACTACACCGTGGAAGGCAATCTGCTTGGCCATATAGTTATGGGCGTCAGCCGCCTGGACCGCATTGGAAGGGAGCTGGGTACCGACCGTGAGCTGCTGGTGATGCTGGAGCATATGGTACTTAGCCATCACGATCTGCCGGAGTACGGCTCACCCAAGCCTCCCATGTTCCCGGAGGCGGAAGCCTTGCACATACTGGACCTGCTGGACGCCCGCATGTTCGAGATGAACAGCGAATTGGAAAAAGTCAATCCCGGCGCGTTTACCGACAGGATCTGGTCCCTCGAACGCAAGCTCTATCGCCGCCAGGATACCGAAGCTGCCGAGGAATAAATGAAAACGCTGGTCGTGGCCGAAAAACCCTCCGTGGGGCGCGATATCGCCAGAGTACTCAAGGCAAACGCCCGGGGCGAGGGATTCCTTTCCGGCGACAGTTATATAGTTACCTGGGCGGTGGGGCACCTGGTATCCCTTAAAGAACCGGACGAGCTGGACGAAAAATATACCAAATGGAACAGGAACGATCTGCCTATACTGCCGGAGGTCATCCCGCTTAAGGTGCTCTCACAGACCAAGTCGCAGTTCAAAGTCGTAAAGCAGCTTATGAACGACAAGGACGTGGACAGGATCATCTGCGCCACGGACTCGGGGCGGGAAGGCGAGCTGATATTCAGGTATATCTACCAGATGGCGGGCTGCAAAAAGCCTTTCGACAGGCTGTGGATAAGCTCCATGACAGACGCCGCCATCAAAGCCGGCTTCGACAGTCTTAAGCCGTCCAGGGATTACGACGGGCTGTACGCCTCTGCCCGCTGCCGCTCGGAAGCTGACTGGCTCGTGGGCATGAACGCCACACGCGCCTTTACTTTGCGATACAACCGGCTTTTGTCGGTGGGCAGGGTGCAGACCCCGACGCTGGCGCTCATAGTCAGGCGCGACAGCGAGATCGCCGCGTTCGTGCCGGAAGAATACTGTGAGCTCACAGGTGAGTTCGAGGCGTGGAAGGGCGTCTGGTTTGATCCCGAGACCAAGTCCACCCACATCAAGGACAAGGCGGCAGCGGAAGAGATCGCCAAACGCGTTAAGGGCAAAACGGGCAAAGTGACCGAAGTCAAACGCGAGCAAAAACGCGTATATCCCCCCAAACTTTACGACCTTACCACGCTCCAGAGGGAAGCTAACCGTAAATTCGGGTTTTCGGCGGAAAAGACGCTGAAGATCGCCCAGAGCCTGTACGAGACCCACAAGCTTATAACGTATCCCCGGACAGACAGCCGCTATCTTCCGGATGACATGATCCCAAAGGTCAGGCATACGCTTTCCGTATTGCCGGAACCGTACGCGGAGCTGGCGAAAAACGCGCCTCTGGACTTCGCCGGAAAGATATACGACAATACCAAGATCTCGGACCATCACGCGATCATCCCAACAGATAAAAGGGGCGATCTGTCCCGCCTCACACAGGATGAAGCAAAGGTCTTCGACCTTGTGGCGAAGCGCCTTATCGCCAACCACTACAAAGATTACGTGTACGACGCGCTTGGCATCGTTACAGCGGTCGAGAACGACCCGTTCAAAACAAGCCTGAACGCGCTGGTCGACCTGGGCTGGAAGGCGGTATACGCCGGTGACGACAGCGAAAAGACCGACGCCCAGGCAGACCTTCCGGAAGTCAAGGAGGGAGACTCCGCAAAGCTTTTAAAGACTTCCGTCAAACAGCAGAAGACCAAGCCGCCCGCCTTCTATACGGACGACACGCTGCTCAAGGCCATGGAG